>CAZFKF010001027.1:0-2766 GCA_964518805.1 uncultured Planctomycetaceae bacterium
GCGCCGGGTGGACATAGCCTTGGCGGCGAAACATCACGGCTTTTTCTCTTTCGGCAGCAATCTGCTTGGCGGTATCCAAATCGCCAACCTTCACGTTTTCCTTGCAACGCTTGCCGTTCTCGTCAAACCACCGGATGACGTACCCGGGCCGGTCGATGAGAATTGCCATGCCGTCCGGCGCCAACCGAGCTTTGTGCTTGCCGGCCGAATCGCGCCATACGGCGAACCGCTGGCCTCGCTGTTCGGCAATCTCCGCACCCGCGGGAATCGGTTTGCGTTGTGTCCGTCTCGATACCGTTGCCATAAGCTCACCCTCTCTTCGCTCGCCGGGGCTCCCGCACCGGCCGCAACTCCAGCCCAAGGTACTCGGCCAGAGTGTCCAGAGCATTGGGCGACAGGAACCGCTCCCCGCTCACCAGCCGGCACAAGACCGGCTCTGCAATGCCCGTGGCCTTGGAAATGGCGTATCGTGTCTGACCGCAGTTTTCCACGATATGTCGCAACTGGTCCGTCAATTTCTTCGGTCGGTTCGTTCTCATCGCTTCAATCCTACTCGCTACTTACCTATTCGTCAAGTATCGGTTTCACTTTGTCGTGACGTGCCATGAGTCGCCAGCAACACCTGCCCATCTTCACACCCCGCCAGACCGCCGTAAAGGCCGCCATGGAGCCGCCGGCTGGAAAGGTATCAAGTATCGACCCGGCCCCTCGAAACGCTTCTGGCCGGAAGCTACGGGGCCGATCCCTCGTCTTCCGCCCTCCCAAGGCCGACTTCGCTCCCAAGGGCAACTTGAACGCGCCGCCGCGTGACCTCCAGAGCCGCCGCGTCTTCCCGTTCCTGGTCGATCTCCCGGTTGAAAGCCGCGATGTCGATTACGCTGTCGATCGCTCTCGTCAACAGCCGTTGGAGGGTTTCCGGTGGGATGGCCTCCAACTCGAACACGTCGCTGCCGAACCGCTTGACGAAGCGCCCATACCGGCTTGAGGTCGCTTTCGCCTTGAGGATCGGCGGTAACTCGAATTCCTCCACTTGGTCCGCCGTCAGGGCAACCTTGACGGCATCCACCGCTTCGACCCCGAAGTCATCGCGAATCGAACGCGCGAAGGAATGCGCAATTTCCTCGCCGTCCGGATCGAAGTCGGAGAGAATCAGAAGGATCAGACGTTCCTTGCCGGTTTGGCGGAACCGCTTGACGATCTGATACCGAGGGTCCAGGGATGCGAACCCGCGGCCGATGGTTGCCGGAATCGTGTAACGGGCGGCAACCGGCTTGATGATTGACTTGATGGTCAGTTTCTCCCCCACGATCTCCACATGGTTCGGCTGGCTTTGCACCAGGTCGCGCCAGTAGTCCTTCAGGAATCCACTCAGTTCCGATCGCACGAAGCTTTGCACGTCCCGGTGAATGTTCCACAGCATCGAGGGACGGGTTTCGTCGGCAATCGCTTCCCACGGAACATAGCGCTCCAGCCGTGCTCGGGTGAGCAGGTCGGTCAATGACTTGTACGATCGGATATTGTTGGCATAGGTGGAACCTGCCTTCCCGGCATGGATCAAAGGCGGGTCGCTCAAGAGGGCGTAATGAATCTGCCGATCGGACAAGGGCCAGAACTTCCGCCGATCCCGCATCACCTTCAACACCGCATTGAGAAACGGCATCTTGGCTTTCGAGATTTGCGCCCTGGTCTTTGTTTCCCGCAACTCGATGGTTTCGACGCTGACCGCGGATTGTTCCTGCCGATGTTCGATGAGGGCCTGGTAGGCTTCTTCGGGGTCCGCGGTGACCACCTCTTCGCGCAGCTTTTCGTCGAACGACTTCACGCGCTGGCGGTTGTATTCGCGAAGCAGCAAAAGGAAACGATCAGGATCGCTTTCCCGCCGGATCGGCTCCGTTCGACAGGGCACCTCGGTCTTGCCGGCAAGCTTTGCTGCCACGTGCCGACGATGCCCGGAGAGAATCCAGCCATCCTCCGAAATGACCAACGGGTCAAGGATTCCATCCCGCCGGACGCTCTCTGCCAGGGCGATGATTTCCGGATCTTTGGGATCGACCGGCCGATACAGCTTTTCGTTCTCGGGGGAAGGGTGAATATCGTCGATCGGCAGAATTCGGACTTGTCCTGATTTCGGTTTTCGCTTCGTCGCGAGTTTCATTCCGCTTTACCCTCCATGAAGTCTTGGTTCTCGGTACAGACCACGCCGCGGGCGTCGTTGGCGAGCATGACTTTGGCCTGTCGGGATCGAAGACGAAGATGGCCGACGACTTACGCCGATGGGTGGAATCGCGTGGGCAGGCCGTCCCCATATCTGCTAAGGATCAAGCGGTTGCCGAAGGACGTAGGCAAGCCGTTCCGGTGCGAGGGCTCATGCAGAGCGTGACGCCGGAGAACGCGGATCGTATTCTTCAGGCCGTGGAGGCAGCGAACAAGGTTCTGAAGGTGGAGGGTTTCCAGGCGTTTGCAGCCGAACTCGGGATTACCGTGAATGGCACAAAACCGACCATGAAGAAGCAAGTCAAGGACTTCGTGAGCAAGCTTTCCGTATCGCACGTCCAGACGCAGTTCTGACGGCGAATCCGGAGCGGGCGACAGTTTTTCGCATGCAGCGGTGGCGCTGGCGGAACAAATTAGTGCTTGGTTTCGGCAGTTCCGGTCACTCCTTGCGCTGAGAATGACCGCGGGGTCATCTTCGCACTCGGTTGCACACAGACCAGTCAAACCCGGCAATACTTCACGGCATGCGCGGTCTCGACGCGCTTGACGAAT
>CAZFKF010001028.1:0-2765 GCA_964518805.1 uncultured Planctomycetaceae bacterium
ATCCCGATAAGCCACTCGGCGGGCAGATCGAGTCCGACCAGCGTCACTTCCGCCAAAAGGAAACAGAAAGCGGCCAGGAACGTGTACGCGCCGACCAGGCGAACCACGATGTCGCTGTACAGGTATACATACGTGCCCGCCAGCCAGAGCGCCCCAGCCAGCAGGTTCGGACTCATCCGCGTCAACAGATTATCGTCCCACGTGACGCCTGCCAGCCACGTCCCCGGGCCAACCGCCCGCAGCCAGTCGATCGACTGAACCACCAGGAGCAAGACCAGCGCGATCGCAAGTTGGACGTGGCCGCTCCAGAACAGGGGCATCCCGAAGCGCCGCCGGTCGAAGGATTCGCCCTCGGGCGGGAAGGCCCGCTCGCCATGCACCGAAATCAGCCCCAATGCCATGAGCACCATGCACGTGGAACTGACGATTTCTCCATAAGGAGCGACTTCGGCCAACAACAACCCTGCGGTGAGCGTCGCTCCGGCCTCCACGGCGTACATGAAAAGCCCGTCGCGGAGCACGTACACCGTGGCCGCGTACAGCAGGCAGCAAACCACGCCTCCAGCCCAAAGCCCGTTGTCCAACGTGAGCAACTGCTGCGACTGGTAGAACCAGAGGTTCAGCGGCGCGACCACGCATCCCAGGAACGTCACGGCCTGTCCGGCGATCCGATAGCGCGTTTTTAGGGTGACGAACCATCCGGTCCCGAGGATCGCCAAGGTCACCGCACCGAGGATGACGGCAAAGACGTAGGCGCGGGGGAAGAGGTTCAGGCTGATCAACCATATCAACATGCCGAGGATTAACAGGCCGCCGCCGAGAATCAGCATCCACTGAATGCTCTGCGGGTCGAGGAGGGCCTCGAACATCCGCCGTAGCGAAAGTGTCTTGATCTTCGGGGCAATCGGTGCAGCAGGAGGATCGAGGTATTCGCGGAAAGGTTCCGCCACAGGCGGCAAAGGCGGGACGGACGCTGCGGGGGCGGCGCCGGCAACCGGCGGCGGGCCGATTTCCGGGATCAAGAGGACGCGCCCGCACGCCGGACACTGGGTCCGTCGGCCGGCGAATTCCTGTCGTGCCTGCCCGATCTTCCCACACGCGCAGCGGACCTCGATCATCATGGCTCACCCCAGTTTCGATGCTCGATGGAGGTTTTGATCACCAATGCGCTCGCGCCCCCTGAAGCAAACGCTTCGACTTCGGCGGACTTGGAGACGTCCGAAGTCTGGTAACCCAGGCGGCGGCGCATTCGAGATATCACGCACGTGCCCGGTGCGCCGGTTGAGAACTGCCGGCAAACCTGTCTGGGCAAGTTCTATCGCGAGATTTTCGTTTTGATCCGGGACAGAGATGTCCGAACAATCGCAATATGAGGATACGACTTCTTGCGACATATTCAACCCTCTTCAGGGCCTATTTCGCCAGAAGTGCGCGCTGCCGAGAGTATCGGCAGAACACGTCCCAAGAGCGGCTACGGGGTGACATGTCGAAGGACACAAGAGTGGATACGCCATGCTCTTTCCACCAATCGCGTCCGCTCTTGCACTCCATGAGATCCAACACCGTGCGCGCTCGGCGCAGGCATCTGGGCAAGCGATTCCGGCAGCCATAGAATACGGCGTATGAGAAGGACCGTTTTGGACGTGGGGAATTGCCGCGCGGATCACAGGGCGATTGCCATCCTCCTGCGATCGAACTTCGATGTGCAAGTGCTCCGCGCCGTGCACGCCGACGAGGCGATGGACGCGCTGGAGGCGAACCAGGTTGATCTGGTGCTCGTCAATCGCGTAATCGACAAGGACGGGTCCGGCGGTGTCGAACTCATCCGCCGGATCAAGGGCGATGCCTCGCTGGCAGCCATCCCTGTGATGCTCCTGAGCAACTATGCCGACTATCAGGACGCAGCCGTGGCTGCGGGAGCGGAGCGGGGATTCGGCAAGGCCTCACTTGGGACCCCCGACACGGTCCAACGTCTCAGCCGGATTCTTACCCCGCCGAAAGATGGTATCCCCCTCCCCGATCCGCGGCCGGCCGCACGGTGAGCGGAGCGGGGAACCTCTTCAGTGCCGCAATCCGATTGATTTCGGATACCTCATACGGCACGCTCCACTTTTTGAGGTAGAGTTGCCTGAACGCAACATGCGCGGCGGAATGTCGGTCCATTCCTCGTAGTACAGATGCTACGAGTTACGCGATCGGCACAACCGGCAAATCCGCAAAGTGTTTCCAAGCCGACGGCGGACGAGCGCTTATTCGTTGACAAGGCTCTCGGGCAGCGGTCTGATGAACGGGTGCCTCGTTTCGCAAACCAGATGGACCAAGAACCATGTTCCATTTTCTACGACGCGTGGGGGCGATTGCCGGCATCCTGGCACTCCAGCTTCTCGGCACTCCGACACCGAGCTATGCGCTCTTCGACTGGCTTTGCCCGTACAGCAGCGGCTACCAACAGACGGCCACCACGTGCTATACGCCCCCCTTCAGTGGGCAGATGATCGGGTACGCCCCGCGCTACGACGCGCTGCCCTGGCGCCCAGCCGTGGCAGTGGCCCCTACCCGCACCGCGCCCACGGTGGCCGCGTGTTCGTACGTGCCCGTGACAAGCTATCGCACCGAGTATCGCCTCGCGCCGGTCTCCGCGGTCCAGACCGTGGCTTATCAGGACCCTTGCAGCGGTTGCCCGGTGGTCACGTACCGGCCGGCCGTAAATTGGGCTTACCGTCCGATCGTGGTGCCTTACAGCACCTATCGAGTCGTCTACTCCA
>CAZFKF010001029.1:0-2764 GCA_964518805.1 uncultured Planctomycetaceae bacterium
TTGCATCGACATCGTGGCCGCCGAAAGCCCTTGGCCCGATCGCGAGAAGTACCCGGAGAGCTTTACCATCGACGAGTTGCGGTGTATCTTCTGCGGCATGTGCGAGGAGGCATGCCCGGTCGACGCCATCGAACTCACGAGCCTGTACGACCTGTCGGGCAAGAGCCGCGAGGAGATGGTTTTCGACAAGCAAAAGCTGCTGAGCATCTACGACCAGACGAAGGACGCGGAGCCGATGCGGAGCGAGAGGGATTAGGCGTTAGGGATTCGAGATTAGGGATTAGGGATTCGAGATTAGAGGCGGACGTTTGACGGAGACTTGGCAAATCATGGGTGGGACAGACGACCTCCCCTCTCCCGCTGGACGGGAGAGGGGCCGGGGGTGAGGGCACTCTGAACGGCTTAGGACCGGCGAGTCAATGATTGTCGCAAGAAGAGTAGCAGGCCCACTCCGTGTGCCGTCCGCTGGGTACCGTTTGCGCTCGATCCGGCTACGGCACACGGAGTGGGCCTGCTACGTTCAAATCCGACAATGGTCTCCTCGCCGGTCCGTATGCGTGTCGTTGTTGAACTTGCCCCTTCGGGGCGAAGCGAGGAATCGTTGATCGATCCGCGGCGGATATTCCTGTTGGCAGCCGTCGTTGGGGGCCTGGGGCTGTGGCTGTTGCTGCCCCGCGGCCGCGACCGGGGACGCGCGCTCGGCGCCTTGCTGGGGGCATCGAGCCTGGGGATCTTTGCCGCCGCTTTGCCGGGCCTGCCCGACTGGATCGCTCAATCGGTGTTCTGGTTCCTGGCCGGCGTGACGATCGTCTCGGCCGCGGCGGCCATGACCCTTCACAACCCGGTGTACTGCGCGATCTGGTTCGGCCTCTCGCTCTTGGGGACGTCGGGGCTGTTCTTCCTTCAGGGGGCGCAGTTCCTTGCGGTGGCCACGGTCGTGGTTTACGCCGGGGCGATCCTCGTGACCTTCCTGTTCATTTTGATGCTGGCCCAGCCTTCGGGTCGGGCAAGCTACGACCGGGTAAGCTGGGAAGGGCTTCTCTCGGCTGCCTGCGCGACCTTCCTGGTTGGCGTGCTCTCGATGACCGTGACCAGCGTGCTCGCCTCGCCGGAAGCACACCGCGATTCGGCCCGATTCACCGTCCAGGATCGCCAGGAGGCGGTCCTCGCCGACGAACACGTCAAACAGCTTGGGATCCAGTTGTTCGGGCGCTATCTGGTCGCCGTCGAACTGGTGGCCGTGCTGCTCTTGGCAGCGCTGGTGGGTGCTGCGGTCATCGTCGGCCACGCGCGAGGGCCCTTGATGGGTCCGGCGAGCCTGGTTGAGATCGAGAAAGGCTTCGGCTTGGAAGTCTCCGAATCGAACTCGATCGAGGCGGCTTCCTCGCGCGCTGGTGCCGACGCTGCGGGAGGGCCGGACCATGGTTGACGGCGAACTGTCGCTATTGAACGGCTATCTGGCGGTCGGGGCTGTGCTGTTCGGGCTGGGCATGGTCGGATTCGTCAGCCGCCGGAACCTGATCACCGTGTTCCTTGCCGCGGAACTGATGCTCCAGGGCGTTTCGCTGAGCCTGACGGCCTGGAGCCGCTTCCATAACGACTTCGGCGGCCAGATGCTCGTCCTGATGATGATTGCCGTGGCGGCCTGCGAGGCGGCGATCGCGTTGGCCGTGGTGTTGATGCTGTATCAGCGGCGCGGCAGCCTGGACATCGCCCTGTGGCAGGGACTCCGCGAAGCCAACCAGCCGCCCTACGTCGACGAGGGATTGCCCGAAGAGGAATCGCGCCAGACGCCGGAGTGGCCGAAGCTTCCAGCGGCCGGACCGGCGCCCCAGATTCCTCGGGAAGAGACCGACTATCGTGCCCATGTTTAGCATCGCCTCGCTTGCCATCCTGATTCCCGCTTTGCCGTTGGCGGCCACGCTGGCGACCGCCGTGCTCGGACCGCGGGTGTTGCGATCGCGGAGCCACATTCCGGTGATCACCGCCATGGGGCTGGCGTGTGTGGCAAGCCTGGCCCTGTTGGCCAAGGTCCACGAGGAAGCCGGCAAGGGCCCGGGCCTTGTAGGAAGCACGGTCCATCGCGGCTTCGAGCGGATCGTTCCGCTATGGACCTGGGCTGCGGTTCCCGGGGCGTACGAAGCGGGTCAAGGAACCGCAGGCAACGAGCGTCCGCGAGATTTCCGCGTCACGATCGCCTTGAGGGCCGATCCGCTTTCGGCGGTGATGCTCGTCGTGGTCACCGTCGTCGCGCTGGCGGTGGCGATCTATTCGGTCGGCTACATGCACGGCGACCCCGGCTACTGGCGTTTCTACACGTACATCGGGCTGTTCGTCTTCTCGATGACGATGCTGGTCTCGGCCAGCAATTTCCTCCTCCTGTACGTGTTCTGGGAGGCGGTCGGGCTTTGCAGCTACCTGCTGATCGGCTTCTGGTATCAGAAGCCGGCTGCGGCGGCGGCAGGCAAGAAGGCCTTCCTGGTGAACCGGGTGGGCGATTTCGGGTTCGCTCTGGGCGTGTTCCTGATCTGGACGACCTACCAGACGCTCGATTTCCACGATACGACGGTCGGCTCCACGATCTTCGCCGGCGTCCTGGGCCAGGCGCGGATGGCGCAGCCCGAGTACTTCGTGGTCGGGACCTTGGGCACGGCGATTTGCCTGCTCTTGCTCCTGGGTGCGTGCGGCAAGAGCGCCCAGTTGCCGCTGCACGTCTGGCTGCCCGACGCCATGGAAGGCCCGACCCCGGTCAGCGCGCTGATCC
>CAZFKF010001030.1:0-2763 GCA_964518805.1 uncultured Planctomycetaceae bacterium
GCCGCAGCGTAGAGGCCGTGCTCGACTGGTACGCCAAGACGGCCCCCGAGCCGGAGGTTCAGAAGGCCGCCGGCTTAGCCGGCAACCTGCTACGCATGAGCCTGGAGCAGAACCGCACGAAGATCAAAGAAGAGCAGGGTTATCTGTTCGACGACCTGTACGACGAGGAGTAAGAATGGGTCGCTTGACACCCACCAAAAAGCGTGAGGCCGAGCCTTTCGGCTCGGCCTCAGTATATGTAAGGGAGGGATCCGGGCTTCCCGGGTTTTTCCCTGAGAGGAGACCCTTCACGCTCCCTTGTATTCGGATAGCAACTGTATTTTAGCTTCCCCCCTCACCCGATTCAACCCCCGTATCGGCCAATGTACATCGTTTACTTGAACAATTGGGATTTGGCCCGCTGCGTCGGCCAGGAAAGGCTCCTGGTGGATGCGTGGTTGGAACTCGCTGCCGATGACGTCTCTCCCCTTCATGCGGGGTGCCTATATTCGGCGTTCCAACTCCTGACGGACTTGGAGGGCGTGGTCAAAGATGTGGACAGGGACATCTTGAACAACTACCACATCACTCAACTCGCTACGGAAATCCTGGACAGGCTTGATCGGGAAACCTGGATTGAACGGTGTTACCCGAACGATCTGCCGGTCCTCAAGGATCGATTGCGGGAAGTCGCTGACCGTGCGGCCGATCCCGCCGCACGCGGGCAGTTCTACAGCGCATTACGAGCGATGTTGCAGAAGATCGGTCGAGAGACTGTGCTTCGCGAGCAAATTCTGTACATCTCCGACCTCGTCAGCAATCCAGCAACGCACTTTCAACGAATCGTCCGCGCCACCGCCGAGTTGACCAACGATCTACTCCACTTCGGGCATTCCCGTGCGCATCTTCACCGTTGGATTCTGCGGACTGTTGTCGGCGACGATTCATCTACCACGTATCGAGATCTCTTCAGGAACGCTCAGCACCTGACGACCGCGATGCCGCGTCCCTACCGTGTCCTCTTTCATGTCTTTACGCCCCCGGCAATCGCCAACACGGCTCAGATCGAGTTCTCGGATGCTGCACCGCCAGAGTTTCATCTAGATGCCAATTCCCCCCTTGCTCTGGTAGCGGCTGGACGATTTGCCCGTGTTACCGTTGCCGCGGCCTTTGACCATACGGCCGCCGTGGAGCGGGGAACGAAACTCCTGCAACGGTACTTGTGCTCGAATCGCTTTGCGAACCTCGATTTCAATCGCGCGGTCAGCACCTACTGCGCTGTCAAGGAACAAGCGGCGGATTACACGATGTGCATCAGCGGCCTACGTAGGCTCACCGAACGGAGACTGCACAACGACGACGCGTTCTACGGCCTGCCGCCTGACAGGCGTAACGAGGCGACCTTCTCGGAGCTAGACCGGATCATCTATTGGCTGGAGCAATCCTGGTTGTCGGAGCCAATTGGCACACTGATTTCGCAATGGACGGTGCTTGAGTTCCTGTGTTCAACGGCCGGAAAGTCGGCCCCGGAGGCGATTCAAGCGTTAGTGCCGGTATACATTGCACCCCAATACCCGCGACTGCTCTTGCTCGACTTCTGGCGGTTCATCGTCCGATCCAGGGTAGCGATTCCTCAACCGGTCCAGCAGCTTCTCGGTATTGCTGGTCTACCACCGCGTGAGGCCGAGTCGGCGTGCAACCTCCAGGAGCTATTTCGCCTTGCGATTGAGCCCGATGCCGTGAATCAGATTCTTCCATTCATTCAGGATTACCCGATTCTGGTCTACAAATGGCGGCGAGTCACTCGGCTTAACCCCGGAATGCAAGCCGCCGGCGCCAACCATGCCACAGTCTGGGATGACGTGAGCGAACTTGAACGCACGGTGGTCTTCAACTTGCAGACGTTCTATCGCATCCGCAACAGCATTGTGCATGACGCAGAAATCGACGTGCTCCAACTCGACCGCGTTTGCCAACGCCTCAACTGGCTCTTGTGTGCAACGGTAGACACCATACTTCATCAGTTTACGAGGAATCCGTCCCTACGGCTGACCGAACTGCACGATGTGAATTCGCGGTGGTATACGGCGTGGAAGGAGAAGCTCAGGGACCATGGCCATCCCGTGAATCTTACTGAAGTTTTGAACCCAAGAGTTCATTTCCTGAGATAAGGACTTGCTTCGCCAGGCCCTCAGAAATCAGCAGAGGTATCACCATGCAAGAGATGGACGGAAGCAGTTGGAAACGGCAGGGGTGCAGCATCGTCTGGTCCCCGGACCTGCTTGGCCCGCTCTTGCGCGAGGCCGAGGCCGTGCCGCTTCGCACCGTGGTTGGCTGGCTCGATGGCGGTTTCCCGGAGAGCCCGCCAGGAGACCGGCGCACGGTGCTCGTTTGGGGGCTGCAAACCGTCCTGACTACCCTGCCCGATGCGGAGTCCCGCTATCAGTGGCTCCGCCAGCACATCCTGCCACTCAGCCGGGCGTTTGCATCGCAGTGGGACCGTGTCGCTTTGGTCTTCGGCATGGACGGCCCAACGCGCCTATTCACGCTGAACGAGGCCGACGATCTGGTCTACTTCGGCCGTGGCACGGACCGTGCCGACAAGATACTGATCACCCGCGGAATGTGGAACGGGGCGGCGACCGGCTCGGGGGCCTATCAGCTTATCGCGCCCGGGACCAAGGATGTCGGGGGATACCATGTCCAACGGATCTCCTGAATGGGGAGCAGGCCAGAGCGTTTCCCACCCAGAAATGGGCCCGGGCGTGTTCATCGCCGCGGAGC
>CAZFKF010001031.1:0-2762 GCA_964518805.1 uncultured Planctomycetaceae bacterium
GATTTCGATAGGGGATTATGTACTCAACGGCGGCGAAGTGGCCGCCATGGTGATGATCGACGCCTTGATCCGGCTCGTGCCGGACGTATTGGGCGATGAGAATAGCAGCGTGGGCGATTCGTTTTCGGGCGAAGAGCGGCTTCTGGAAGCCCCGCAGTACACCCGGCCCCGGGTGTTCCGCGGACTCGAAGTGCCCGAGATCCTCCTCAGCGGGAATCACCAACAAATTGCCCAGTGGCGAGAACAAACCGGCAGGCTCAGGACGCGCGAGCGCCGCGCCGACTTGTTGGAGCGAAAGTGCGATCGGCCCGCCGATCCAGACTAGAAAGGGACATGCGATGAGCGACAAACTGATGCAACTGGTCGAGAAGTCCAGCCTGAAGGAAGCGAAGCCGGGCTTCGCCATCGGCGACACGGTCGACGTCCACTGCCGGATCCTGGAGGGCGACAAGGAACGCATTCAGATCTTCAACGGCGTCGTCATCGCCCGCGCTGGTTCGGGGACGCGCGAGACCTTTACGGTGCGGCGGATCGTGCAGGGCGAGGGCGTTGAGCGGAAGTTCCCAGTCCATTCTCCGCGAATCGCGAAGGTGGTCGTCCAGCGCTCGGCGGTGGTGCGCCGGGCAAAGCTCTACTTCCTTCGCGACCGCGTGGGCAAAGCCGTCCGGCTTCGCGAGCGGCGGCCTGAGGAGAAGAAGAAGGCCAAGAAGTAGAGTTCCGCGTCGCACCTTCGCGACGAGCACCTTGCGATGGAATGACTGCGTCGCACTCGCCGATAGCGCACCACTCTGCTGCCATTGCGGGCCGGGACGATGCCCCGGCCTTTGCTGTTTCCTCTTTGCCGGAGCGGGGCGCACCATCGTCAGAGCGAGGCTGTCCCGTGGGAAACTCCTTCACGCAGTGAAGAGCCGTTCTCGCCCGCCTCCTCCCCCACCCGTTTCCGGACCGTGAGGACCCCGGATTCCCCATCTTCGTTTCCGCGCATGCCGGATACGCGGCAACTTCCGTCGCGCCTTCGGTGCTCGGAGGTTTGAGGCAGCCGCTCCTGCCGGCAGCCCGGCTCCCCGCATAGGGTGTAGGACTGGCGGGTATGCGTCAATCCTCGGCCTCGCCTCTCTGTGCCCTTCGACTCGCTGTACGAAGAGCGTGCTAGACTTCCTGCGAGTGCTGGGATCGGTTCTGGCGTGGAACACCGGACGACGGTGTCGCCCCGATCTCCCAGCGTCCCGACCGAATGATCGCGCGAGGCGAAAGTATGATCTCCCCCGAGGACCAAGAAATTGTTGCCGAGTTCGTCACCGAGTCCCGCGAGCGTCTGGGTGACATCGAGAATCGGATCCTGGCCATCGAAGCTGCCGGGCCGGATGCCGACGCAGAACTCGTCAACGACGTGTTTCGCGCCGTGCATTCGATCAAGGGAGCCGCAGGTTTCCTGGGCTTTCAAACGCTGGGGCACCTGGCGCATCACCTGGAAAGCGTCCTCAATCTGATCCGCAACCGCGAGCTTGTGCCCGACGCCCAGGTCACCGACATCCTGCTGCGGTCGGCCGACGCCCTGAAGCGAATGCTCGACGACATCGAGCGCTCGAATGAGGTCGACATCACCGAGTACGTGGATCTTCTGCAGAAAATCGTCGATGGGCTGCTGCAGGCGGAGGGAGCAACCCCGGGGCGTGACAGCGTAGCGCCGGTTGCGGCTGTGCTTCCGGAAACGGCTGCGACGCCTGCCGTCGAGCGCGTTCAGGAGGTGCAAGACAGCAGCATTGATCCGGAGATCGCGACCATGGAAGCGACGGCCACCGTGGAGCCCGACTTGACGGCGTCCCTTGAAGCGGAGCCGCGCTGCGAAGAAACAGCCGAACCAGCGATGGCACATCCCGAACCGCCGGCCGTCCCTCATCCCGCGGCTCCGCCAACTCCTCCCGCGGCCAAGGCCTCCGCTCCGGCAGCCTCGGGACGGGCCGCTCCGGCCGTCGAAACGAGCATCCGAGTCGCCGTGCCGGTGTTGGACCGGTTGATGAATCTCGCCGGCGAGCTGGTCTTGGCCCGCAACCAACTGCTCCAGACCGTCAACGGCGGTGAGAACGCCGTGTTGAATTCCGTGTCGGCGCGGGTCGATCAAATCACCAGCGATCTGCAAGAAACGATCATGCAGACGCGACTCCAGGTCGTCGGCACCGTGTTCGGCAAGTTTCCCCGCACCGTGCGGGATCTCAGCAACACGTTGGGAAAACAATGCCAGTTGGAGATTGAGGGGCAGGAGGTCGAACTCGACAAGTCGATCATCGAGGCCATTGGCGATCCGCTCACGCACTTGGTCCGCAACGCCATCGATCACGGCATCGAATCGCCGGAAGTCCGGGTTCGCAAAGGGAAGAATCCGGTGGGTACGGTGGGGCTGCGGGCCTTTCACCAGGCGGGCAAGGTGAACATCGCCGTCAGCGACGACGGGGCGGGAATCGATCCCGACCGCATCCGCGAGAAGGCCGTCGCCCGCGGCTTTCTCCAGGCCGACCAGGCCCGCGAAATGAGCGATCGCGAGGTCCTCCAGCTCATCTTCCGCCCGGCGTTTTCCACCGCCGAAAACGTCACCGAGGTGAGCGGGCGCGGCGTGGGCATGGACGTGGTGAAGACGAACATCGAGCGGCTCGGGGGCACCGTCTCCGTCGACACGCAGCTCGGGCGCGGCAGCACGTTCATCGTCAAGCTCCCGTTGACGTTGGCCATCGTTCCTTCGCTCATCGTCCGCTGCCAGAGCCGCC
>CAZFKF010001032.1:0-2762 GCA_964518805.1 uncultured Planctomycetaceae bacterium
GAGCGGAAGAACCGGCCGCTCTCGTCCAAGGCGACGTAGAACCGGTCGCCCTGGAACGGTTCCGGCTCCACGTCGTTGAACAGGCCGTTGCCGTTGAGATCGGCCACGCCGATCTTCAGCCGCTTGCCCCCGAAGACCGCTTCGCCGACGTAATAGGAACTGTCGCGGAGCGTGATGTGGACCGCGGGGACGGGGAACTTCTCGTCGCAGTATTCGAAGGCCGACAGGCCGACGTGATAGGGCGCCGTGACGCCGCCGGACGTCACCTGGAGCCGGACGCGGATCGGACCCGTGCGCGAGAGGTCCCCAATGCGGATCGGGAAGCGTTCCTTCTGGCCGTCGATCCGGCGGTCCTGGTTGGCGTCGACGTAGAGCGTGTCGTAGCCCTTTCCCGGGCCGCGGCTCTCGTCGAGCACCATCGCGAAGAGGCCGTCCTTGGCGTCGCCGTATCGGGCCGCGTAGTAGACCGGCTTCTTCGACTGGTACTTCGGCTCCTGAAGCAGCGACACTCGTGGGAAGTCGCCCGGCTCCAGCCACTGGCAATTGCCCGGCCCGAGTCTGCTTGCCGCATCGTCGGGAGGGATAACCAGCCGCATCGAGACGACCTGTCGCTCGGTAGCCGGCGGCGCTGCCGCCAGCACGGAATGCGGCCCGGCCTGCCAGACCACGCCTGCAAGCGACATCAACACCGCGCATTGCAGCCGCATCGTGACCCTCGCTTTCACCTCCCTACGACGTGCACGGTCACAACCATTGTCGCGAAAGCGGTGCGATTCGGGTAGTACCCCCAGGATCGGCGGGGGCATTTCAGACGCGGCTGTGAGCCTCGGGCCCGGTCGGCGATCGTAAGCCGGCGTTAGCGAGCCATTCCGTTGGCGTTCAGGGACGCGCTATTCTGCGACCGTTGCCGCTTTCTCCACCCCAGTCTCCGGGGCATTGGCCGCGTGAACCTCCTTGACCTCCCCGGGCTTTGGCAAGACGACCGGGCCGCCCGCAGCGATGAAGTCGTGGTACTGCTTGTCGAGATCGGCGAAGTTGGCGCCGGTCAATTGCGGCAGCGTCACGGGGGTGTCGCGGCCGCTGTAGACGGTCGAGAGGTAGCCCACCAGCGCATCACGGTACCGGCCGTTGTCGTAGTGCACCAGGAACTCGGCCAGGCCCGCAGCCTGGCTGTAGAGTGTGCTGATGCGCGGGTCGGACTGGAACCTGGTCATGCCATAGGAAGTGAATTCAGCCAGGGGAACATAGAACTTGTCCTGGAGCAGCCGGTAGCGGGCCGCGACCATTCGGGCGTCGTCGAAGCCGCCCAAGACCAGGAAACCGTCCTCCCGGTGCAGCGTCTCCATGTACATGGCAATCCCTTCCACGATCCAGAAGTTGGCGCGATAGCCCACGTCGTCGGCCACGGGCCGGATCTGGTGGAACAACTGGTGGGTGGCCTCATGGAAGATCGTGCGGCCGTCGCCCGCCTTGTCGGCGAAGAAGAAGGCCTGTCTCGCGGCGGCAATGTAAACCCCTTCCGAGATCTTCACCACCTCCTTGTTCAAGTCGGGGAAGAGCGCGGTCAGGCCGCGCACGTATTCGTCACGGTCGCGGAAATAGACGACGCTCAGCCGTGGGAACTGGATCCGCCGGCCACGGTTCCGGCCGTCGAACAACTCGGCCACCTGGGTCTCGGAGGCGTAGTAGCGGACAAAGAGTTCCCGCCACACCCGAAACAACTGTTCGAGCTTGACCCCCAGTTGGACGCCGGCCTCCAGGCTGTGGTTGGTGCGGATGCTGTAATGTTCGGTCTGCACGTCCCAGCCGTTGGCGATGTCGCGATGGAGCCGGGCGTCTTCCTGGGCGTTGATCCAACCCTTTGGCGACGGTCGCTCGCCTTGCTGGTAGCGGCGGAGGTACTTCGACGGCACCCAGCCGAACGTATCATCCCACACCTGGCCAGACTTGAGCTTGTCGATCTCGTACAGCGTGTACCAGCCGTTGCGAAACCTCTGATAGCCCAGGAGGCGGCGGATCGTATCGTAGTCGGGGTCCTCGCGAATCGCGCCAATGACCAGGTCAAACGCCAACGAAGCCCGGTCGGCTCGCACGGCCTTGCGCGCTAGGGCTTCCAGCGACTTGGCTTGTTGACGCCGAAGCTGCCAGAATCTCCGATCCCATTCCACCGCGTTGTCAGAACTGCCTTCCGGGAGCGCTGGTCGACCAATCGTCTGCGGCAGATCCGCGACGTAGAGCTTGTTGGGGTCTCGTTTGCCGTTCCACTGGTTCGTAATCTTGGCCTGTTCGGCCAGCCCGTGCTTCTCGCACCACGCGGCAAGATCTTCGAGCTGCTTGGCGTACTTCGATCGCAATTCGCCGGCGACGCGCGTGATTTCGTCGGCACGGGCCCTTGGCGAAAATGCGGCGCCCAGGCCCGACACCAGAAAGAGGATACCCCACCGCAAGACGCGTGCCGAAAAGGCCGACGGTGTCGTCTGTAATGACTGGATCAGAGCTGCGGCCCTTCCTTTCCGGGCATCCAGAGCCTGCGAAGCGCGAGGCAGAACGCCTCTCCTGGTCAAGTGTACGCCCAATTATCCTCCGTGAAAACAGTCTCAACCGTTCTGGACCCCAGGGCAGCGTCTTGCGATCGAAAAAAAGCGGGCCGGCGCTTGGCCGGCCCTGCAATGACGATCTCCCATCTCGCTGCCGCGCGGTGTGCGGGAGCGTAAAACCACTTTTACCGATCAGGATACCCCCTCATCGCGGGTTGTCCCAAG
>CAZFKF010001033.1:0-2756 GCA_964518805.1 uncultured Planctomycetaceae bacterium
ATGGCTGGCCGATCGGGCGTCTGCGCAGACGAAGCCGGCTTCCAGTGGAGGAAGCTGGCCTCGGAGGCCAAGGCCTTCTTGTCAACGTCCGCGGATTCCAAGACGGTCTCGATGACTTGTGGGCCTGACAGGATGCGGACCGTGAAGATTTCCGGTCCCTTAGCCAATGGCGTAGCCGGGCGCGTGCCAACGGACGCCGAGTTCCCAGACTTGTGCGAGTTGAGCAATCCCAGGAGGCCAGTCGCCAGACTCCCCGTCGACTTGGCAGGGATGGCCGAAAGCGGCGATTTGCCGGTGCGGTCGCTTCCCGCGTCGCCCCCCAAAACGTCCATGGCTGCCGTCCCGGAAGTCTTCACTTGCTCTTTGTCGTTGGGACTCCGCATCACAAGTCGCACATTCCCCATCTCGCTGGCCATCGTAATCTTCTCCGCTTGCGACGGCGTCACTAACAGCGAGATCGTTTTGGCCACCAACGTCTTTTCGCCCGCCCCTCCGGCTGCATCCCAAACGCTGTCGACGGCAAAGACTTTGATGTCTTGGAGAATCGTCTTGGTGACCGTTCGGTTCGCGTCGGCATTGCCAGACGGGCGGAGGTGGACCAAGAGGTCGACGCGGTCACCCGGCCGGATGAGACTGGCGCCCCCGCTCACCAGATCGACCTTCACGGCGATCACTCGCATTCCATCCGGGATCGTATCCGAGGCCCCCTGATCCAGCATTCCCTTGCCGAGAAGTTGGCTGTCGAGGATCGGGGATCCCTGATAGATGCGGGTCTTGGGGCGACGATTCTCAAGTTCCTCAAGCGTCTTGATCGCGCCTTTCGGAACCTTGTCTTTGGGCCATTCCTCGAGCTTCACCATCTGCGCCGAGACCGGATCACCCATCGGGATATCACCCATCGCCACAAGGATGGACTCAACCTCCGGTTGAGCCGGATCAGCCCCGCGCTTGGCCATCACCTGCGTGATGCCAATCGAGGCCACAACGCCGCATCCAAGTGCTAAGGCGAGAAGTATCAACGACTTGGGTCGCATCCGGTGCCTCGAGCTACTGCACGGTTTCGCGTCGCATGACGGTGCTGGCAGTCAGCGACTGTCCGCCTAAAAACATTGGCGATGGGAGCCAACTCACTTGATTAAAACTGATAGACACCGTAACCGTGACAGGCGCGCCATAAACCGCAGAACTGGGTGGATCCGGATTAACGGTAATCTGAGCGCCTTGCACCGATGCCCCCTGAAGGTAATTCTGCACCGCAGTCTGAACACTCTCCGTAGTCGAGCCATCCAACACGCCGATACGAGCCCCCTCTCTCGACGCATTCGTGATGACCTGCTGGACCATCACCATGCGTCCAAACTCGATCATGCCGAACACCATCAAGAAGAACAGAGGCGCAACCACCGCGAATTCAACGGCGGCAGCCCCTCGTCGTTTTCTTCGGCACAGTCGGCAAATCCTCTCCAGGCCGAAATGTCGCCTCAATCGGAATCGCGACTTTTCGTCGCCTGTGTGTTCTCGTGGTTTGCGCAAACAACAGAGACTGCGAAAGGCGGGGTTTCTCATAGAAGCATTCCTGTCCACGCGAAATACGCGATCGATCCGATCGCAATCGGAATGCCATAAGGAAGCAGTGTCATAGAGCTCTTCCGCTCCGCGGCGATGGCTGCCAGCTCGTTTGGGTCACGGATGACGAGGATCTCCGTGCCGATGGCAATGAATTGCCGAAAGTGGTGCAGCCACTGCTTTCTCACGGCGATCATGCCCAAGGCGATGATTCCGCCCACCACGGCCGACACGCAGAAGGCGAAGAAGGTGGTGGTCCCCCACATCCACGCGCCCACGCCAGCCAGGAGCTTGACGTCCCCAGCCCCCATGCCGCCGATGGAGTACGCAGGCAGGAGAAGTACAAGTCCGACTGCGGTACCAACGAGGCTCCAGCCGACCCCCTCCCAGCCGAAGCAAACGCCGCTGTAGACCCAGCCGCCGAGGATCATGGGAAGCGTGATCCAGTTGGGCACCTTGAGTTTCCAACCGTCAATGACGGCCGCTACCACGAGCGTCACCGTGACAAGCCAAACGGGCCATTGGCGCCAGAGGTCGTGAGCCAGATCTTGGGGCATCGGGCATTTCTCCGTAAGAACGAACACACGGGAATCACGATCCCTTGTCGCGGTTCCCGCAGTGGCTTCAGTGCGTGGGTGAAGGTTGGGTCAAGGACTCCATCGCGAGGTAAGCATCAGGCTGGTCAGCATGGCAACCGCGGTCACGAAATAGACCGCCATCTGTGCTGCCATCGCCACAGCTTCCGGGGGAATGGATGAGTACATGGTCGAACTCCTGATCGCAAAACCTCAGCCGCCAATCCGTCGCGTGCGTGCACGACGGACTGGCCGGCAAAAGCCCCCCTCGGGCCGCCGAAGCGGCCCGAGGGGATGATTCTCCGTTGGCAGCCGGCACATTGGCTGTGCCGAACTCCCGCACTCACGTGTGCGGGCTAGGTCGCGAGGATGACCCCGTTCAGACGCTCTGAAGACGGCCATCCAGGTTCCCGCCGTGGCGGGATCAACTGCCGGTCGAGCCCGTGGGCAGCGCCGTCTTGATGTTCGTGAACGTGGTGTTCACTTGCTGGCCCAATTGGGTAATGGCCGTGAGGCACACGATGATAATCAGTGCCAGCATCACGGCGTACTCAACGGCAGTCGGGCCGTCTTCCGAAACGAGGAAACGTTGCACCTTCTTCGCGAGCGACCTCA
>CAZFKF010001034.1:0-2756 GCA_964518805.1 uncultured Planctomycetaceae bacterium
GAGTTTCTCGCCCGCAACGGCATGCTCCCGCAGTTCAAGTTCAGCATGAAGAGCAAACACCGCGAAAACAGCTACTATTGGGGCGTGATGAGCGACGCCACCTCGGGCATCCGCAAGGAGCGGATCCTCTTCCAGCCGGCCGATCCGCAGGCCAAGGAAGAGATCACTGAGTTTTCCACGGCGTCGCAGCGGGTCATCATCGGTCGTAAGATGAGCCCCGCCGAGGACGCCCAGGCATCGCCCATCTACCTGTTGAAGATGGATGCCGGCGACCGTATCGGGCGGACCGAGATCGCCGTCAAGATCAAGCGCCGCCGGGCCGGCCCGGATCAGGAAGAATCGCTCGAAATCCTCTCCGTCACCGGCATGGTGGCCGGCCAAGAAGCCCTGCTGGGCGAGAACGTCCACTTCACCTGGCGCACGCTGGCCGACGAACGCTACTACCTGGACACCGGCGGATTGGATAATATCGAACTGGGACGAGCCTGACCTCAACGTAGCAGGCACACTCCGTGTGCCGTTGCCCAGTGTCGCAGCGGACGGCACGCGGAGTGTGCCTGCTACGATCGGGAGCAATAGCCATGACGTTTCCTTGGTCCACCAAGAACGAGCGTGCCGAAATCGAACCGGTCAATGCGCCTTTGGGATCGCTGGCGGAAGGCGCGGATCCGGCCGAGCTGGCGCAACTGATCTCGGCCTTGGGCCGTGTGGGCGAACTGGTGACGGCGGCCAACCAGCAGATCGTGGCCGGACTCATTCAGCGCGAACCGTCGCCGCTTGCCGATGCGTCGGCCGCGCGACTCCAGGCGGTGGAAGCGGGACTCGCCTCGCTCCGCGAACACGTGGCCAAGGCGGTCGAAGCTACCGGCCGCCTTCAAGAGCAACTCGATCGCGGGCTGGAACACCTGGCCGAATTGCTCGCCCCGGTTGCTGCGCCAAGCGAACCGGCGCGAGCATCCTTGGCGGGCTGGGAGAAGGCGGTCCTGGGCGGCGACGTGGCCTCGCAGCCGGCCCTGGCGTTCCAGCGCCGCCAGGTGCTCACCGGCGTGCTGGAGGGCAACGCGGCCGCCTGCGCCCTGGCCGGGCAGTTGCTGGTGTTCCAATCGGCTCCGCCCGAACGGCTCGCGCCCTTGCTCAAGGACATCGGCGAGGCGTACTATCGCTGGCAGCCCAAGACCCGGCCCGGCAACGTGCCGTTTGAAGAGTCGCTCGCCGGCTGGCTCCAGCGGACCTGCGAGGCGGCCGGTTTGCGCAATTCGATCGAGTTGGTCCATCCCGGTGAGCGTTTCGACGCGACCCGTCACAACGCGGCCACTCGCGGCGTGGAGATCACCGAAGTCCACGGCTGGATCGTGCTCCGCGACAACGGCAAAGTGTATACCAAGGCGAACGTGGCGGTGCGGTGAGGGACGGGAAGACGCACGGGAACAGGGCGGTCGCGAGCATGAAGACTTATCGTTGTACGTCGTGCGGGGCGGAGATTCAGCGTCCGACGCAGCCGCTGAAGTGCCCGAGCTGCCACCGCCAGGCGATCGGGCTGTTCCGGTTGGTCTCCGAGGCCGGCACGCCTGCCCAGCCAGGCCCGCTTCCGCCTCCTCCGCCGACACCCGCGGCGCCGTCACCACCGCCTGCCAACACCGTTCCGCCAAGCCCGCCACCGTCGCTCCCGAATCGTCCGAAGGTCGGGCCGGCGGCACCTCCCGAGCGAAGCGACCGTCGCGGCGAATCGCGCAAAGGCCCGGCCTTGCCCGCCGTGCCTCAGCCCGAGCCGCGCGAACCGCCGCTTACGCCCCCATCGAACCAGCCTCCGCCACTCCCGCCGCACGTTCCTTCGACAGGTGGGACTGCGAAGCCGTCCAGTTCCGCGCGCGAAAGGCCGGCGCGCGGGGCAGGGCGTCCGAAGGCCGACGTCCCGGTCGAGAGACCGCGTTCTCGCGAGCCTGCCGCCCAAGTCGCTGCCAAGCCGGCGCCGCTTCCCGAGCCGCCCAAACCCAAGCCGCGTACGCGTCCGGTACCGCTCCGGCCCAAGCAGTTCGCCTGGGCCTTTCCGGCCGAGCCGCCGTTTTCCGACGAGGCCCTGCCGATGAAGAACGCCCCGGCCGTGGACTCCGCCGGGCAGTGCGTGGTCTACCATCAGGGGCGTTTGTTTGCGCTGATCGAAGAGCAAGGCAAAGCCAAGGTGGTCTGGGACTACGTGGTCGGCGCGCACGTGCCCGGCCGGATCGTCGTGGCGCCCGACGGGTCGTTTCGCGCCCATTCGGCCGACGGACTCCTGCACGCCGTAAACGCTCAGGGCAAACAAGTCTTCGCGCCCGCCCAGGTCGGCGAGCCGCTCGGCTGGGCAGCGCCTGTGGTCGACGCTGCAGGCAACACCCTCATCAGCAGCTACGAGGGCGGATTGGTCCGCGTCGATGCGAACGGAAAGGTGGCCGCGCGGCGTTACTTCCGCTCGCGGCGCAAGTTCGATTCGGCCGGCATCCTGGTGGGCCACGTCCTCTATGTCGGCTCGGAAGACCCCTACGTGTTCGCCATCGACACCCGCGGCGACTGCGGTGTCGCCGTGTGGAGCATGGCGGCCGAGCAGGGGCTGGTGGGCGGATTCGTGAACTCCTCGCCCGCGCTGACGGCCGACGGCCTGATCGTGGTCGCCGTGCGCGACGAAGCCCTCGTGGCCCTCAGTCCCGGCGGCGCAGTGGCCTGGCAAACAGATCTGCCCGGCCAATTGCTCGGCCCGCCGGGCATTGATCCCCACGGCC
>CAZFKF010001035.1:0-2755 GCA_964518805.1 uncultured Planctomycetaceae bacterium
CGAGCGCGGGGTGATGCCAAACCGCTTCTCGGCCCGGGCGGCTGCTTCGGTGAACCGCTCGGTGTTGGTGATCCGCACGTCCACCGCCTCCTCGCCGAGGGTCTTCATTTCGTCGAGGATGGAAATCAGGTTCAAGCGGGTCTGGACATAGGCCTCGGGCACAACCGGGCTGATGAACGCCTCGATCTGCACGACCCGGGGCGTTTGCCAGTTCGAGAAAATCTCCACCGTCTGCGGCGAAAGGGAACTGAGCTTCTCACTGGTGACGTCCTTGCGCAGGTCGTGGTGCGAGAAGAAGACGGGCAGCCCCACGGCCACTACGGCGAGGGCCAAGACGCGGGTGAAGTAATGGCCGGCCATGACGTACCAGTCCTTGCCGCGAACCCAGTGCCGTCGCCCGATGAGCACCATGCAGAGATACAGCATGACGACCACGATCATCAGGAAGTAGGAAAGCCCCGAAAGCGAAAGGATGCCGCGGCCAAAATCGCGGAATTGATCGCTAATGCTCCACTCCTTGATCGCCAGGGCCATCTGGCGTCCGGACACAACGTCGGCGTAGACGGCGAACACCAGGGGGATGTTAAACAATACGCCCAGGATGTACGCCACGGTCAGATTCGCCGTGAGGAACGAGGCCACCATGCCGATGGCCAGCATCGCCAAGCCGATCAGCCAGTAACCGAAATACGTGCCCACGAACAACCCCACGTCGGGCCGCCCCAAGGTCTTCAGCACCACGAGATTGCAGAGCAGCGGGTACAGCAGCGACGCGGTGAAGATGGCCACAGTCGCGAGGTACTTCCCCGCAACGATGTCCAGGTCGCCGGCCGGAATGGTCAACAGCAGTTCGTCGGTGCCCTGACGCCGCTCGTCGGCCCACACGCTCATGGTGATCGCCGGGACGAACACCAGCATGATGAATGCGAACCACTTGTTGAGCTGATCGAGGTTGGCCAGGTTCGTGTTGAAGAAGTCGTTCGGCCAGAAAGCGGCGACGACGCTCAGCAACACGAAAAGCCAGATAAACACGTAGCCCAGAGGGCTGGCGAAATAGCTGACGAAATTTCGCCGGAAGACCGCAAGTAACGGTGTATTCATGGTTCTTGCCGCACCCAATGACTTGTGAAATCGATGTCGTGGAAGCCCAGTTCTGCCCTCACGCCCCGCCGCTCTCCCGCCGAAGGAAAGAGAAGGGCCGTTACGCCTTGCCGGCGCTGGTCAATTCGCGGAAGCACTCGTCGAGATGCTTGCCGCCGCGGGTGAGCTCGCTCACCTGGCCGTCGAACACCAGCCGCCCCTCGTCGATGAAGAGCACGCGCTGGGTCATGGCCTCCACCTCCTGCAAGATGTGGGTGGACAGGAGGATCGTCTTATCCCGGCCCAGCTTGCGGATCGTCTCGCGCACGTCGTGAATCTGGTTGGGATCCAGCCCCGCGGTCGGTTCGTCGAGCACAAGGACGTCGGGCTCGTGCAGGAGCACCTGGGCCATGCCGACGCGCTGCCGATAGCCGCGAGAAAGCTTGCCGATCGGCTTGCCGATCACGCTCCCCAGGGCACACAGTTCAACGACTTCGTTGATTCGCTGGCGCTTGCGGGCACCGGACATCCCGCGGGCATCGGCGAAGAACTCCAGCAGGGCCCGAGGGCTCATGTCGGGATAGAGAGGGCCGTTTTCGGGCAGGTAACCCAATCGCGCCGCACCGGCCAAGCGGTCGGTGGCCATGTCGTGGCCTGCAATCCGCGCCACGCCCGCCGACGGGGCAATATAGCCGGTCAGGAGCTTCATGGTGGTACTCTTCCCCGCCCCGTTCGGACCCAGGAAGGCCACGACTTCGCCCTGGTGTACCTTGAAGGTAACATTCTCGGTCGCAGCAAAACCGCCATAGTATTTCGACAGCCCTTCGGCCTCGATCATGGCAGGAGCTTGCTGTGGATTCATGGTGACTGGCTCCAACTCGTGAAGTCTTCGAGGATCGGTGGGAATGGAACGACTCCATCCCCGGCATGGGAAAGCCGCTATTATAGTCGCGTCGAACGCTTCCGCTATAGGGCCAAAGGCCCTCACTTGCCCGGTCGCGGAGCGACTGCCAAGGCGGGCCGCGTCGGTATGCAGCGACCAATCGAACACAGCCGCAGGGGGGGTGTGGCTGAGATACCGCCTTTGCAATCTATTTCATACGTTGCCTCACGCCGAAAGTTCGTGCTCATCTCGGCAAGCTCGGCGGACACAACTCGCCCCAGGAAACCCTGACGGCGGTTTACGCGAGCGCTCCAGCCGATTTCAGTTCGCTGCCCAATACGACAGAGCGGGGATCCGACGCTTGTCGAACGGGCCTGCCCTGTGATAATCTATTAGAAGTGTTCTATTTCGATGCACCCCCGGGGGTGGTGCGGTCCCCTGAGGGCTTGTCGCGCGTCGGCGGCCTCTGGATTCGATGGGAGCGGTTGTGGCCGACATCGCCTATCTGGTTATTCGCGAAGGCTCGAAGTGGACCGACGTGTTCCGGTTGGTTCCGGGGCAGTCCGTTTCCATTGGTCGGGCCCCGACCAGCCAGATCGTCCTCAAGGACGACCGCTGCAGCCGGAACCATGCGGAGCTGTTTCTCTCGGCCGACCAGTGGACCGTGCGCGACTTGGACAGCCGCAACGGAACGGTCGTGAACGAACAATTGATCAAGGGCGACCGCCTTCTTGTGCCCGGCGACGTGATCCGAATCGGACGCTCGCAACTGGTCTTCGTTCACACGCTGAG
>CAZFKF010001036.1:0-2753 GCA_964518805.1 uncultured Planctomycetaceae bacterium
ATCTTCTGGCCGAATTGCACCATGGGCCAGACGATGCAAGGCACTTGGAAGAGTTGATCGCGATCTCTCGCCGGGCCAAGGTGCCGCTGGCGGCTGCCGGGGGCGTGCAGTATCACGTGCCCCAGCGGCGGGCCTTGCACGACGTGCTTACGGCAACGCGTTTAGGCTGCACGGTGGCCGAGGCGGGCGAGGCCCTGCTTCCCAACGCTCAGCGATACTTGAAATCGCCCGACGCGATGGGGATCTTGTTTGCCCGGACGCCGGAGGCGATTCGGCGCACGATCGAAGTTGCCCAACGCGTGCAGTTCTCGCTGGATCAGTTGCGTTACGAATATCCCGAGGAGGTCGTCCTGCCGGAAAAGGTGACAGCCACCTCTTGCCCGCAGGGCCCGGAGGATGCTTCGCACAAAAGGTGGCTGTCACCTTTTCCGGCAGGCGGCGCCACTCCGCTCGAATATCTGAAGCGGCTGGCGTGGACGGGGGCAGAGAAGCGTTATCCCGCCGGGGTGCCCGAGAAGGTCCGGCGACTCATCGAGCACGAGTTGGCCTTGATCGGCGAGCTGCGTTACGAGGCGTACTTCCTGACGGTCTGGGACCTGGTGCGTTTTGCCCGGGGGCGGGGGATTCTCTGCCAGGGACGCGGCTCGGCGGCCAATTCCGCGGTATGCTACTGCCTGGGGATCACGTCGGTCGATCCGGAGCGGATGGACGTCCTGTTCGAGCGGTTCGTGAGCCGGGAACGGAACGAGGCCCCTGACATCGACGTCGATTTCGAGCATCAGCGCCGCGAAGAAGTGCTTCAGTATCTCTACGAGAAGTACGGCCGCGACCGGGCCGGGATGACGGCCGAGGTGATTACCTATCGGCCGCGGTCTGCCGTGCGCGACGTGGGTAAGGCGCTGGGCCTGTCGCTGGGCCAGGTCGACGCCTTGGCCAAGACCATCGAGCACTTCCACGGCGAGGAAGAGGTGACAGCCACCTCTTGCCCGCAGGGCCCGGAGGGTGTTTCGCACCCAAGGTGGCTGTCACCTCTTCCGGACCGCTGCCAAGAGGCGGGCATCGATCCCGAGAGCCTTGTGGGCCGGCAGCTCATCGAGTTGACCGGCCAACTGGTCGGTTTTCCCCGCCATCTGTCGCAGCACACCGGCGGAATGGTGATGACGCGGGGAAGGCTCTGCGAGTTGGTGCCGATCGAGAACGCGGCCATGCCCGATCGCACCGTCATCCAGTGGAACAAGGACGATCTGGACGAGTTGGGCATCCTCAAAGTCGACTGCCTGGCCTTGGGCATGCTCTCGGCGATCCACCGCTGTTTCGATTTGATTGCCGAGCACAATGCGGACCAGGGGGCTGCGCTCCGGGGGCAGGAGACACGGCTTGGGGGCCGGGCAGAACAAGGCACAATGGAAAATGAAAATTGTCCAACAAGAAACGAGCCATCGGACTTCCGCCGGGTCGATTTCCGAGTTGTAGCTCCCAAGTCCAAGCCCCCGAACCCTCCTCCGCTGTCCTTGGCGGACATTCCGCCGGAAGATCCCGCTGTGTACGCCATGATTCGGCGGGCCGACACGATGGGCGTATTCCAGATCGAGAGCCGCGCCCAGATGAGCATGTTGCCGCGTCTCAAACCCCGCTGCTTCTACGACCTGGTGATCGAGGTGGCGATCGTGCGACCGGGGCCGATTCAGGGCGACATGGTGCATCCCTATCTGCGACGGCGCAACGGCGAAGAGGCGGTCACGTACCCCAGCCCTGCGATCCGCGAGGTGCTCGAAAAAACGCTCGGCGTGCCGCTCTTCCAGGAGCAGGCTATGCGGCTGGCCGTCGTAGCCGCGGGGTTCACGCCCGGCGAGGCCGACCAGTTGCGCCGTGCCATGGGCGCGTGGCGCCGGCCGGGCGTCATCGATCAGTTCCGCAAGAAGCTCATCGACGGGATGCGGGCTCACGGACTCGCGCCGGAGTATGCGGAGGCGGTGTTCCGCCAGATCCGCGGGTTCGGGGAATACGGCTTCCCCGAGTCGCACGCCGCCAGCTTCGCCTTGTTGGTCTACGTGTCGGCCTGGCTCAAGTGCCATCATCCTGCGGCGTTCACGGCGTCGCTCTTGAACAGCCAGCCCATGGGGTTCTACGGGCCCGCGCAACTGGTGCGCAATGCAAGGGAGCACGGCGTCGAGGTGCGGGCGGTGGACGTGAACCATAGCCGGTGGGACTGTACGCTGGAGGGAAACATCGAATATCGACGATCAAATATCAAATATCACATTGAAGAGGAGCCGACCTGCCAAACAGAGGATCACTCACGCGATGCATCCGGCAATGTTGAGGACGCGGTTCTTCCCTCATCACTCTCCCCAAGTCATTCCCCCGCGCTTCGTCTCGGCCTCCGCACGGTCCATGGTTTTTCCGAGACACATGCCGATCAGATCGAGGCGGCCCGGGCCGCGGGGCGGTTCCGGTCGGTGGACGATTTTGCCCGGCGTACGGGGCTTTCGCGGGCCGTGATCGTGCGCCTGGCCAAGGCCGGGGCGTTCGACTCCCTGGGACTGGACCGCCGCGGGGCGATGTGGCATGCGCTGGCGCAGGGGACGAAGCAGGAGCAGTTGCCGCTTTTTGATGACGAGGAAGATCGCAATCTGCAATCTGATATCTCTGCCTCCCTGCCTCCCATGTCCCCCGCGCAAGAGGTTCTTGCCGACTACCGGGCCACGGGGCTATCGCTGCGGGCTCATCCGATGAGCTTCTTGCGCACGGGG
>CAZFKF010001037.1:0-2738 GCA_964518805.1 uncultured Planctomycetaceae bacterium
GACGCCAACAACTCGCCCTCCCGGATTCCGACGGCCGAGGAAGTCCGCCCCGCCCACCAGGAGCTGGGCCTGACATGAGAAACGCTTTTGCCGCGGCGATCACCGAATGTGCGGCGGCTGATCCGAGGGTCGTCCTCCTTTCGGGCGACATCGGAAACCGGCTGTTCGATCCGTTCAAAGAACGGTTTCCCGACCGCTTCTTCAACTGCGGCGTGGCGGAAGCCAACATGACGAGCATGGCTGCCGGCATGGCCCTTTGCGGGCTGCGGCCCTTCACGTACACGATCACGCCGTTCGCCACGACCCGCGCCATGGAGCAAATCCGCGTCGACGTCTGCTATCACAACGTCCCCGTGGCGATCGTGGGGACGGGGAGCGGACTGTCGTACGCCTCGCTCGGCCCGACGCATCATTCCTGTGAGGACGTGGCCCTTTTGCGGGCAATGCCCAACATGACCGTCATCTGCCCGGCCGACGCCATGGAAGTCCGTTGCGCCGTGGCCGCTGTGCTCCAGGTGTCCGGCCCGGTTTACCTTCGCCTGGGCAAGAAGGGCGAGCCGGCGGTCCATCCCACAGAGCCGCAGTTCGTGATCGGGAAAGGAATCGTGCTGCGCCACGGGCGGCACGTCTGCCTGTTGGGCATGGGGAACATGGTCGCGACCGTGCTGGAAGCCGCGGCGATGCTCGAGGCTGGCGGGGTCTCGGCGAGCGTGGTGAGCATGCACACGGTCAAGCCGTTGGACGAGGAGTTGCTCGGCGACGTGTTCCAGCGGTTTGCTATCGTGGCCGTGGTCGAGGAGCACAGCCGGATCGGCGGCCTGGGAGGAGCGGTGGCCGAGTGGCTTGCAGCCCAAAGCCCCCGCCGGCCCGGCCGGCTGCTGGCCTTGGGAACGCCGGACGCGTTTCACGACGAATCGGGCAGCCAGCGATTTGCCCGGGATCAGACCGGTCTGACCGCGGCGCGCATCGCCCAAACGATTCACCAATCGTACAACTCATCCGACTGAACCTCCATCAAATCTGCTCCGTGTACACCGTGGTAAGACGAATCGTTCGCCACGGAGGACGCGGGGGGACACGGAGGAGAGAGGGGGGCGTGTGTGTTTATCGGCGTTGATTTGGACAACACGATCGTCTGCTACGATGAACTGCTTCGCGCGGTGGCCGTGGAGCGGGGACTGGTCCCCGCTTCGCTTCCGGCTTCCAAGCAGGCGGTGCGCGACTGGCTGCGCCGGGCCGGCCAGGAAGACCTGTGGACCGAGCTTCAGGGATACGTGTACGGCCCTCGCATGCGAGACGCTCGGCCGTTCCCGGGCGCTTTGGAGTTCTTCTCCCACTGCCGCGGGCGAGAAGTGCCAACGGCGATCATCAGCCATCGCACCCGCTATCCGTACCTGGGGGAGCCATACGATCTGCATCAGGCCGCACGGTCGTGGCTCGCGGAGCACGGCTTCGGCGATGCGGATCGCATCGGACTGCGGTCCGACCGCGTGCGCCTGGAGTTGACCAAGCAAGACAAACTCGCGCGGATCGCGGACATGGGGTGCTCACATTTCATCGACGACCTGCCGGAGTTCCTCCACGAGCCCGCGTTTCCCAAAGGCGTCCAACGCATCCTCTTCGACCCCGCCGGAATACACACCGAGTGCTCCCCGGCCCAGCGTATGGCCTCTTGGGCCGAGATCCGGCGGCTGCTCTTGGACGAGGAGTCGTAGCCGGATGGACGCGGATCTTCAGCTTGAAGACGTTGCCGCCATGCTCGCCGCGGCCGGACTGCCGGCGCCCCAGCGGTTCGTCGCCCTGCGGGGCGGGGCGAACAACCGCGTGTACCGCGTGGAAGGCGGCGCCGGCCCAGCGCTAGTGAAAGCCTATTTTCGCCACCCGGCCGACCCGCGCGACCGGCTGGGCGCGGAGTTCGCGTTCTGTTGCTTCGCCTGGGATCGTGGAATCCGCTGCCTGCCGCGTCCCTTGGCCTGCGACCGCCAGCGCAATCTCGGGCTGTACGAGTTCATCAAGGGGCGGGGCCTTCGGCCGGGTGAAGTGGCGCAGGGCCACGTCGAACAGGCCGTCGAGTTCTACCGCGAGTTGAACCGGCACGTAACCGATCCGGCGGCCGCCGCCCTGCCGCGGGCCTCGGAAGCGTGCTTCACCCTGCACGAGCACCTGGCCTGCGTCGAGCGACGGATCGAGCGACTGCTGCACCTCGACGATCGATCGCCTCTGGATCGGGAGGCGAGCCTTCTGGTTCAGACGGCCCTCGATCCGGCGTGGAAGCAGGTCCGCAACCGCGTGCTCGCGGAGGCGTCCGGCTCGGGCCTTGCGGTCGACGAACCGCTTCCCCGCGAGGCTAAGCGGCTCTCGCCCTCCGACTTCGGCTTTCACAACGCAATTCTCGGGACCGATGGGCGGCTGCGATTCATCGATTTCGAGTACGCCGGATGGGACGACCCGGCCAAGACGATCTGCGATTTCCTCTGCCAGCCCGCGGTCCCCGTGCCCGGCGAGTGCGCCGATCGTTTCGCCCGGGCGCTGGTCTCCGATCTTTCGCAGCCCGCCTGGCACTTGCGGCGAGTTGCCTTGTTGCGGGACGTGTATCGGATAAAATGGTGTTGTATCCTGCTCAACGACTTCGTGCCGGTCGATCGCCAGCGGCGACTTTATGCGCAGGATGTGGGCGCGGAGGAGGGCCGAAAACGGGCACAAATCGAGAAGGTCGGCCGCGCCTTGCGCAAGATTCG
>CAZFKF010001038.1:0-2735 GCA_964518805.1 uncultured Planctomycetaceae bacterium
GATCATGGATGTGAATCTCAACACAGAACTGTCGTACAACCCTTGCAGCCCGTTCTTCTATTTCGACCACGCCTACCGCGATCAGGCGTACGTGATCTACGCCTTGGACCTGGCCGGCATGCACGACCGCGCCGAGCATCTGCTGCGGGTGTACTGCAAGGACGTTCAAGACGTGCCCAAGGGGCCGATCGCCTTCGACGGCAAGCCGCTGCAACTGGGCATGTTGCCCAACGGTCTCTGGAACACACGGCCTGGCCAGTGGGATACCCAGGGCGAGAACATTTGGGCCCTGGTGCAGCACTACAAGCTCTCGGGCGATCGCGAGTGGCTGGCCAAGACCGCGTATCCGTACGTGCGCCGCGGGGCAACGTGGCTGGTCAACTCACGGCACAAGCACATGGCCGAGGTCAAGGACCCCAAGGACCCGCGATTCGGGCTGTTGGAGCCCGGAGCTATGGAGGTCATGGAGGTCGGCAAGGGAATGCACATGTACTATCTCAACGGCTTCGGCGTGCTCGGGCTGCGCGAGGCGGCCGACGCGGCCCGGGCCGTGGGGGCCGAAGAAGACGCCCGGCGGTTCACCGCCGAGTGCCTGGACCTGAAGCAGTGCCTGTACCGCTCGTTTGCCGCGACGTTCAAGCGGACCGGGCTCTACGAGGGGAACCTGTTCTTCGGCGTCGAGCCGGAAGGCGTGGGAATGTACGGATTCTGGGCCCACAACTGCCTCGTATGGCCTTGCCGGTGCATCGATCCCCGCGACCCGATGACGGAAGCCACCTGGCGCCGCATGGAGAAGATGAGCAACCTTTGGGGCGGCGGGATGCACTCTGAGGGGCAAGGGAGTTTCTGGCCCTACATTGGCGTCGACCGCGCCGTCAGCCACATCCTTCGCGGCGAGCCCGAAAAGGCCCTCGACTATTTCTGTGCGTACACCGACACCGCCGGCGGGACGCTCAGTTGGGGCGAAGGCTACTCGAATCTCACGGCCGGCGGCGACCAGCCCCATTTCTGGGCCGACGGACAATGGGTCAACCTCTTCCGTCAACTGTTCGTGTTCGAGGATGACTCCTCGCTGTGGCTCACTCCGGCCCTGTTCCGCCGCTGGCACGAACCGGGGCAACGGGTGCGTGTCGCCGGGCTGCCCACGCATTTCGGCCGCCTCGATCTGTCCATCGAACCGACGGCCGACGGCCGCAACATCATGTACACGGTGCGACTTGAGCCCCAGGGCGATCAGGCCGCGAGGAAACTGGATCGAATCGTGCTCTATCCCCGCATTCCCGGCGGACGCGCGATTCGTTCCGTCACGATCGACGGCGCCGAGCACCGCCAGTACACGCGCGACAGCGTGATCGTGGCCGATCCCAAACGGCCGACGGCAATGCGGATCATCGTGCAGGCCGGGCATTGGTGACGGAGGTTCCCCTCTCCCGCCCAACGGACGAGGGGGAGGTAGGAAGGATCATATCATGGGAAGTGAATTGTCGTTATCGCTGACCGCCATCGACTGGACAGTCTGCTCGGTGGTGCTGTTTGGCAGCATTCTCGTGGGGCTCTACCTGGCCCTTCGCGCCAGGAAAGAAGAGACCAGCGATAGTTTCTTCCTGGCCGGCAGGACCCTACTGTGGCCGGTCGTGGGGGCGTCGCTCTATGCCACGAACATTTCGGCCGAGCACTTGGTGGGCCTCTCGGGCGACGCCTACCGCTACGGGCTGAAGGCCGGAACGGTCGAACTGACCACGGCGATCTGCCTGGGCTTCGCCTGCGCGGTGCTCTTTCCCTACTATCTGAAGAACAAGGTCTTCACCATCCCCGAGTTCCTCGAAATCCGCTACAACGCCTCGGCCCGCATGTTCTTCTCCGGCCTGATGCTGGTGATCTGCATCATGACCAAGATGGCCTTCGCCCTGTATGCCGGGGCCTTGGTGATCGAGAGCCTCATGGGCTGGCCCGTGATGGACGTGGTCTGGGTCCTGGCTGGCATCGCCGCCGTGGTGACCATCGTCGGCGGGTTCGCCGCCGTGGCCTACACGGACACCATCCAGGCTGCAATCATCATCGTGGGCTCCGGGGCGATGACCCTCGTGGGGCTCACGCGCGTGGGCGGTTGGAGCGGGCTGGCGGCCAAGGTCTCCGAGCAACTGCACATCGCCGGGCCGGCCAGCGACCCGAACTATCCGTTCTGGGGCATCATCGCCGGAGCGATCTACGGCGGCGTTTTCTACTGGGGCATCGATCAGGTCAACGTCCAGCGGGCCTTGGGGGCGCGGAACCTCGACCAGGCCCGCTGGGGCGCGATGTTCGCCGTCCTCTTGAAGCTCACGCCCGTCTTCCTCTTCGCCCTGCCCGGGGTTATTGCCTGCGCCCTCCATCCCGGCGTGGGCGAACAGGAGTCGAAGAAGACCTTCGTGCTCTTGCTCAACGAACTGTGCCCCGAGGGGATTCGCGGACTTGTGCTCGCGGCCCTGCTGGCGGCGTTGATCTCGTCGCTTCTGGCCATGATGAACTCGATCGCCACGATGTCGGTCCGCGACTTCGCCCTTCGCGTGCGGCCTGGCACGACCGAAAGGACGCAGGTGAACCTGGGCCGCGCGGCGATCGGAGTGTCGGCCTTGCTGGGCGGGGCGGCGGCTTACCTCGTCTACCTCTCGCCCGACGGACTCTACAAATACCTGCAAACCATTTCCATCTACCTGGTCATGCCGATCACGCCGGCCATCGTCTTCGGCATTCTG
>CAZFKF010001039.1:0-2733 GCA_964518805.1 uncultured Planctomycetaceae bacterium
CGGGGACGCCGCGGCGGGGGCAACCGACAAACGACGCCTCTATCAAGCAGTCGCTTGGGCTGAACAGCAATACCGCGAATGCCTGCTCCGCAGCGCGGAGGCCGAGCCTGCTCGCCGCTACCTGGAGAAACGCGGCATTACGGCGGCCAGCATCGACGAATTCCATCTGGGCTTCGCCCCAAACCAGTGGGACTGGCTCCAACGCCGGGCCTTGAGCGCCGGATTCAACGTCAAGACGCTGGAGGCGATCGGCTTGGTCGTCCCTTCCTCGGAAGGCAGAAAGCCGTACGACCGGTTCCGCGGCCGGGTCCTATTCTCCATCCGCGATGTTCAAGGGCGCCCGGTCGGAGTGGGAGGCCGAGTGCTTCCTGAGACCGGTTCCACCAGCCCCGCTAAGTACATCAACTCGCCCGAGACCCCGCTCTTCGCCAAGAGCAGCCTGCTTTATGGACTCGATGTGGCCCGCGATGCCATCCGCAAGACCGGCCAGGCCATCGTGATGGAGGGCTACACCGATTGCATCGTGGCCCACCAGCACGGATTCCCCAACGCCGTGGCGGTGCTGGGCACCGCGTTGGGGGCCCGGCACGTTCAGATCCTCAAGCGGTTCGCCGAGCGGATTATCCTCGTCCTCGACGGCGACGAAGCCGGCCAGAAACGTACCAACGAGGTGCTGGAACTGTTCGTGGCCGAGAACGTCGACCTGCGGATCGTGACTTTGCCGGACGATCTCGACCCCTGCGATTTCCTCCAGGCCCGCGGTGCCGAACCGTTCCGGGCGGCTCTGGCCGAAGGGGCGGTCGACGCGTTGGAGCATGCGTTTCGCGTGATGACGCGGGGCATTGACATGGTCCGGGACGTCCATGCGGCAAGCGGCGCGTTGGAACGGCTTCTGGCCACGGTGGCCAAGGCGCCTCGACTGCGGCCCGACACCACGCGCGATGACCGCTTCCGCGAGGAGAAGATCCTTCAGCGCCTGGCCGCCAGCTTCCGGATTCCGGAACAGGACGTGCGAGAGCGTCTGACGGCCGTTCGGCGCGAAGGGCAGCGGCGCAGCGCCCCGTCGCGTCCCAACCAGCCGGCGCCGGCTGTGTCGCAACCGGCAAGCAAGATCGAGCCCTGCGATCGCGAACTTTTGGAATTTCTGATGCGCTATCCCGATCGCCTGGACGAGACCCGTGCAGTGATCGAAGCGGGGCAGGTCGCGTCGCCGGCCTGCCGAGGCATCTACCAGACGTGTTGCCGCCTCGCGGCCGAAGGCGTGGAGCCGACGTTCGAGCGGCTGATGTTGGAGTACGACGACCCGGCCATCAAGAGCCTGTTGGTCGAGGCAGACGAGGCCGGGGCGGCCAAGAAGATCGCCGATCCCGCGGCGCTCCTGGCCCAGATTGCCGGGAGTTTTCAACGCAGAGACGTCAGCAAGCGGTTGCCCGGCGAGGCTGGGCTTCTGCGCGAGGGTCGTCTCGATGAGACCCAGGAGCTTGATCTCCTGAAGGAGGCATTGCGCATTCGCCGCGGCATGTCCGCGCCCACGGATGGGTAGCACCGCGGCGAACGACTCGGGCCCGCCAACCGCTGTCGCAGGATGACTTTCCGGACCGTCGACGACGGCTTGGCAAGTCGCCTGCGGGCGCAGGGGCTCCGACACAAATCTGGTTTCACCGGACGCCAGGAGGGCGCCAAAGGAGTCTTGCGGTGGAGCACTTGGACAAAGAACTTCAGGCGCTAGTCGCCAAGGGGAAGACCCAGGGTTACCTGACCTACGACGAAGTCACCCAATATCTGCCCGACCAGGCCGTCGACCCGGAAAAACTGGATTCGCTGTTGATCGCGCTCGACGAGCAGCGAATCGAACTCTTGGATAAACCGCCGGAGCCCGATTTCTACGAGGTGCGCACGAGTCCGGCCGGCATCCGGAAGGGACCCGTCGTAGGAAGTCCCGCAGATTCGGAGTCCCGCGGCGAAGGGGGACCCGAACTGCGCGTCGTGGTGCCCGACGAGCCGCCCGCCAAATGGTCCAGCGATCCGATCCGCCTCTATCTCAGCCAGATGGCCGAGATCCCGCTTCTGACCCGCGAGCAGGAAATCACGCTGGCCAAGAAGATCGAAGTCGCGCGCAAGCGATTTCGCCGCACGGTGGTCGGCTGCAATCTGGCGATGCGGGCCACGGTCGCGACGCTCACCAAGGTCCACAGCGGCGTGCTTCCGTTCGATCGCACGGTCAAGGTGTCGCTCACCGAGCGGTTGACCAAGGAGCAGATCATCGCCCGCATGCCGCACAATCTGCGCACACTGACGCACCTGCTGGAAGCGAACAATCGCGACTTTCTCCGCCTGATCAGCAAACGCACCACCGCCGAGGATCGCGCGGCGGCCCGAACGCGGTTCATCCGCCGCCGCCGAAAGACGCTGATCCTGGTGGAAGAACTGAGCCTGCGCACGCGGCGCGTGCAGGCCATGATGCGGCAGATGGAAGACATTGCGCATCGCATGGCGGAACTTCGCGAGCGGATCCACCAATGGGCCGACCGGCCCGAAATGCGCGACAAACGCCTGCAAGCCCGCCGCGAGCTCCGCGACCTGTTCATTCTCACTCAGGAAAGCCCGCGCGGCTTGCGCTCGCGTTGCGAGACCATGCTCTCGCAGTACCGCGACTACGAAGAGGCGAAGCGTCAACTTTCCGGCGGCAATCTGCGTCTGGTGGTGTCGATCGCCAAGAAGTACCGCAACCGG
>CAZFKF010001040.1:0-2726 GCA_964518805.1 uncultured Planctomycetaceae bacterium
ATGTTGAAGTCGCGGATCAGGACGCACTGCTCGTTCATCGGCAGCAAGAGAAAAAACGGCCCGGCGCGGTAGGTATGATCGACCGTGTTCGCCCCCCAACGCAGCGCCGCCCCGACGGCCTCGGGCGTGTGCAGGCAGTAGCCTTGCCCCATCGTCTGGCAGAGCCGCAGGAACAGCGCCTGCTCGGCCTTGGGCACCTGTTGCATGTTCGGGCCTTCGTTGTGCGTGGTCTCGTCCCCGAACAGATACCAGATCCCCAGCCCGTCGGACGCCGCCGTCAAGGAAGCCGCAAAGGCATGCAAGGCCCCCGGGCCGATGGACGTAAACACCGCGGCCTTCTCACCGGTTACCCAGCGCAGGGCCGCAGCCGCATGGGACGCCTCGCCCTCGTGACGCACCGCGAACGTCCGCACCACGCCGGCCGCCTCGTAGACGCGAAGCACCTCGCCGACCTCGGTGGTGCCATGGCCGAAGATGCCGACGAAGCGCCGCACCTCCTGGCGCAGAAGCCCGAGAACGATCGCCTCGGAGAGTGTGATGTCCGCGAGCCGAGGCAGCGTGCCCGCAGCCAACGCCTGGCTGACGCCGCCGGCGGCAGCGATGGCCTGAGCGCGGGCCGTGCGCTCCTCGGTCCATTGCCGATAGACAGCCTGTTCCATGAACGAATCCTCCCGCCAAACAATCTCGCGGACTTCCGCAAGAGGAACACAAGGAAAAGTGGAGAAAGGGAAGAGAGGGAAAGAAGGAAGTGTTCGCCTATCGATTAGGATGAAAACCGGCGGGCCAGTCCTTGGCTGTTCCCACGTTCCCCTTTTTCCATTTCTTCTTGTATTCCATGCACTTCTATCTGCGGAACAGGTACCGAAAGCCTACCCGGGCGCTTCGGCAAAGTCCAGTCGCAAGCAACCGGCGACCATCGTAACACAGCGCCAGATGATGCACAATAGCCCGCTATGGTGTATATAGTGCACCATCGCCGTCCGCTCTCTTGACAGTCGCCGATGGACGGAATACACTCCGCGTGCATCAGGCGTGCGTATTATGCATGTTCGATTGTGGGCGCGATTCGTTCGTAGTGCGGGCTTCAGCCCGCCGAGTCCCGTATTGCCGCAAATCACCGCAACGGGCTGAAGCCCGCACTACGAACGGACTGCGCAGGCTTCTGACTCAAACCGATCCTTGAGGAGCACGATCATGGCACGTGAGGCAGACCATACGGCATCGCGTCGTGGCTTTCTGAAGAACACCGGCCGGGCGGCGGCCGCCGCGGCGCTGGCAGGCATTTCCGTTCCGCACGTCCACGCCGCAGAAAGCAACCTGATTCAGGTGGCCCTGGTGGGCTGCGGCGGCCGGGGCACCGGCGCGGCCAACAACGCGCTGTCGGTCAAGAACGGTCCCATCAAGCTGGTGGCCATGGCCGATGTCTTTGCCGACCGGCTGAAGTCGAGCGCCGAGGTCCTGAACAAGGAGGTCGGCGCCGGCCTCGACGTGCCCGAAGACCGCAAGTTCGTCGGCTTCGACGGCTACAAGAAGGCGATGGACTGCCTGAAACCGGGCGACGTGGTCATCCTCGGAACGCCTCCCGGCTTCCGCTGGGCGCATTTCGCCTACGCCGTCCAGAAGGGCCTGCACGTGTTCATGGAGAAGCCGGTGACGGTGGACGGGCCAACCTCGCGACGCATGTTCAAACTTGCCCAAGAAGCCACGGCCAAGAACCTCAAGGTCGGCGTAGGGCTGATGTGCCGCCACAGCCGGGCCATGGAGGAACTCGCCCGCCGCATCCACGGCGGCGAAATCGGCGACATCATCGCCATGCGGGCCTACCGCATGCACGGCCCCTTGACCGACAGCTACACGCTCCCCAAGCCGCCCGGCATCAGCGAGCTGCTCTACCAGGTGCAGCGATTCCACGGCTTCCTTTGGGCGGGCGGCGGCTGCTTCAGCGATTTCTACATCCACGTCATCGACCACTGCTGCTGGATGAAGAACGCCTGGCCGGTCAAGGCCCAGGCCCTCGGCGCCCGCCACTATCGCCAGAGCCCCGAAGGCGTCGCCTATACGGACCAGAACTTCGACGTCTACTGCGTGGAATACACCTTCCCCGACGACACCAAGCTCATCCTGGACGGGCGCAGCATGGCGGGCTGCGAGACGATCTACTCCAGCTACGCGAACGGCAGCAAGGGGATGGCGATCATCTCCAAGTCGGGCGACTACGGGATGCCGTCGAGCACCTACCAGGGCCAGTCGCCGAAGCCGTCGCGCATGCTCTGGCAGTCGAAGCTCAAGCCGGAAGAACAGAACCCTTACCAGAACGAATGGAACGACTTGATCGACGCCATCCGCAACGACAAGCCGTACAACGAGGTCAAGCAGGGAACCGAGGCCAGCCTGGTGACTTCGATGGGCCGCATGGCCGCCCACACCGGGCAGACCATCACCTACGAGCAGATGCTCAACTGCCCGCACGAATTCGCCCCCGACGTCGACAAGCTGACCATGGACTCGCCCGCCCCTTTGCAGGCCGGCCCTGACGGCAAATACCCCGTCCCACAACCCGGCATCATCACCCAGCGCGAGTTCTGAGGAACCGTCCAGCGACGCCTCCCCTCTCCCGTCCGACGGGAGAGGGGAGGGGGCGAGGGATGGCGGCAGTCAAGAGCAAGCTCGAAGTTCCGGACCGGGTGGCCCCGGGCGGTTTCCCGCCCGGGGCTCCCACAGACCCG
>CAZFKF010001041.1:0-2720 GCA_964518805.1 uncultured Planctomycetaceae bacterium
ACGTTGCCTCGGGATCATCTGGTGCGTCCGGGTCGAGGGACGAGATGTCGCGGGTTGTGACGCGGTGGGTCCGGTGATTGATCTCCAGGAAGAACACGCGGTAGTCAGACTGCATCGCGTGCTCCATGACGGAGCGTATGGACGGGGAGGGCTTCGCTCCAAATGCCTCGCAGAGAAGTTGCCATCTTGCCTGATGTTCACCAAGTCGCCGGATTGCCCAAACGATATCCAAGATAAGTGGCGAATGGGTGGATATGACAACCCGGTAGCCGCGCCAAAGCAGATCGAGAACGAGAAGCATGAATACCGCGATGGCGTGCGGATGCAGACCCATTTCCGGCTCCTCAATGATAACCCAATCGACCTCAGCACGCTTCGTCTGCTTGCGCGGCAGCAAGACATGGTATAGCCCAAGCAACAATGGAGTGAACTCACGCTGTCCCGCCGTCCAAGTCATGAATGGCAGAGCCAGCCCAGTTTCGAACGCCAACCGCAGCCTGTAGCGAAGCCCCTCCTTCTCCAGTTCGATCTTGCCGCCGTGGAACACCGCGTCATCGATGAGGTTGCGGTATTGCTCCGTGAGAATGCGTTCGACGGGAAACAATGCTGCCGCCTGCCTGCCGCTGAACCGCTGATAGAGATTCTGGCTGAAGAGCCGAGCGACGACGGGCGTGTCTGCATTCAGTTTCAGAAACGGCGCTGGCCAGCCCTCCGCAAGCAACAGCGCTCGATGCGCTGGTATGAAGAAGACACTACCCTGTTCTTTCTTCTTCAGGCCCTTCGTCCAAGAGCCTGGCGAGACGGGCTTGCCATCAAATCGGACTTCGGTCTGCCCGTCAATCCATGCGGCCGACATCCCTTCACCAAACGTGAGGTCCAGAAGGCCTTTGTCGGACTTGACATCGTGTCCTGCCTCCTTGAGAGCGAATACGATCTCGCCGATGTCGACCGCGATCTTCAGCCATTGGAGAAGCAGGCTCTTGCCACTGGCTTGCGGTCCCACAAGCACGGTCAGGTCGCCAAACTCGATCCGGGCTTCGTCGATCTGCGCGAAATCCTTCACGCGAAGAGTGGTCATAGGGAACTCCCGGGACTCCAGCAGCAGCGGATTGGCCGGACGCAGGAACCGCATTCCTGACGCAGTTGGTATTTGAACGACTCGCGTCCGGAGTGTCAAGAATTGGGCCAGACCGGGCCATGGGATGCGGCGACCGGGGTCGGCTCGCCAACGCGACGTTGCTTCCGCGGCGGTGTGGCATGTGTGATCACGACGCAAAGCGTCGGGTGAGCATGGGAATCGCCACCGGTGTTCCCATGCCGACCCGCGGCTAACGCCGCGTGACGGCATGCCACACCGTGTTTCATTGGAAGCGCAACAAGGCGTAGTCCTTCTTGCCGCGGCGAAGGACGGTGACGGACTCGCTGGCCAGCGAGTCGAGGCCCAGCCGGCAATCGACGTCGGAGACGCGGCGGTTGTTGACGTACACTCCGCCCTGGGTGATGGCCCGGCGCGCTTCGCTCTTGCTTTTCGCCAGGTTCGATTCCGTCAGGGCGTCGACGAGCGGCAATCCGTCGCCGAGCAGACGCTCGCGCGGGAGTTCCTTGCTCGGCACGTCGGCGAAGATCTCGGCGAGTTGGGCGTCGGAAAGGTCCTGGATCTCGGCGCCGAAGAAGACGTCGGTGGCCCGCTGCGCGGCGGCCAAGCCGTCCTCGCCGTGAACCAGACGGGTTAATTCCGTGGCCAGACGACGCTGGGCCCCCCGCCGGCCCGGCTCCTGGGCGTGCTGGGCTTCGAGAGTCTCGATCTCCTCGCGTTCCATGTCCGTGAACAATCGCAGGCACTTGCCCACGTCGGCGTCGGCCAGCCGAATCCAATACTGGAAGAACTGGTATGGGCTGGTGCGTTTCGGATCGAGCCAGAGGGCGCCCGATTCCGTCTTGCCCATCTTCGTGCCGTCGCTCTTGGTCAACAGCGGACAGGTGACGCCGTAGAGCTGTCCGCCGCCGAAACGCCTGGCCAGGTCGATGCCCGCGGTGATGTTGCCCCACTGGTCGCTGCCGCCCACCTGAAGCTCGCAGCCGTATTGATTGTGCAAATGCACAAAGTCATACGCCTGCAGCAACATGTAGCTGAATTCCGTATAGCTCAGCCCGCTTTCCGACCGTTCCAGACGCGACTTCACCGAGTCCTTGGCCAACATCACGTTGACGGGGAAATGCTTGCCCACGTCGCGGAGGAACTCCAAGTAGCCGAACTTGCCCATCCAGTCGTAGTTGTTGGCCAGTACGGCCGGATTAGTCGAGCCATCGAAGTCGAGGAACCGACGGAACTGTTCCTTGATGGCCGCCACGTTGGCCCGTAGCACGTCGAGCGACAGAAGGTTCCGCTCCTCGCTCTTGCCGCTTGGGTCGCCGATCATTCCCGTAGCACCGCCCACCAGGGCGATCGGGCGATGCCCTGCCTTCTGGAACCGCCGCAGCACCATCAAAGCCACAAGGTGCCCCACGTGGAGGCTGTCGGCCGTCGGATCGAAACCCACGTAGACCGTGCGGGGCTGTTCCATGAGCCACGCGGCCATGTTGGCGTCGTCCGTGGTTTGATGAATCATTCCGCGCCAGCGGAGTTCGGAGTGGAGGTCGTGCATGGGAGTCGTCAGTGGTTGGGGGTTGGGGGGGGGCTAATCTCGCTTTGGATGCTTGGTTTGGAGTGAACGAATCAG
>CAZFKF010001042.1:0-2718 GCA_964518805.1 uncultured Planctomycetaceae bacterium
TTTTCCGGCCTCCCGTTGGTCGGCCTCGCTCATTGGCTGCGCAGGGCTCAATAGGCTACCGATCCGGATTCTGGATCGTGGTATCGTCGCAAGTTCAAGGAGGGTCGGTAGATGGCGAGCAAGGAGGCTCGGGAGCGGAAGTTGAAGGAAATTCAGGAGGTTGCGGAAGGCTGGGGAAAATGATTGCCCGAGAGGCGTTTCCCGACGGTCCGGAACGGGACGTAACGCTGGCCGACATGGAGGAATATGCCGTGGCGGCTTCGCGGGCTGTGGTGAAGGGGGCAGTGGAGTCAATGACCGCCGCTCAGGGGGGGCGACTGGGCGAAGAGGCTCCGTGCCCGACGTGTGGCAATCGCGTTTCGGTATCCTCGCGGAGGGCGAGAAGGTTCCCGACACGGATCCACGCAAAATCCTCCACAGCGTCACGACGTACCTCGCCAAGATGCCGCCTACCTGTGCTCGCGAACAGCACCTAGAAACCAACGAACGTCTTCTTCCGCCCGCTGTGTTGCGTGCGCTCGTTCCGGGCCGCCATCCCGGCGGTATCGCGATGGAGCACTTCCGCCGCAACGCACCACGGCGATAGCGACATGCGCAGCCGCGTTTGCTTTGCATGCTGCCCAACGCGTGCTCCAGGCCGGCTACTGCCTGCTGAACCGCACCTCGCCCCCGACGATGACGGTCGTCGCGCGGCCCTTCAACTCCATCCCGGCAAACGCGGTGTTGCGGCTCTTGGAGCGGAAATCCGCCGGGTCCACGCGCCAGCGGAGTCCCGGGTCGATGATCGTGATATCGGCGTCGGCGCCGAGGCCGAGCGTACCCTTGCGCAGGCCCAGGATTCGGGCAGGATTGATCGTCATCTTGGCCAGAGCCGAGGGCCAGTCGAGGCATCCCGGCTCGATGAGCTTCGTAACGACCAGGCCCAGCGTCGTCTCCAAACCGACCACTCCGAAAGGAGCTCGGTCGAGTTCCTGCATCTTCTTCTCCTCGGAGTGCGGAGCATGATCGCTGGCGATGACGTCGATCGTGCCGTCGGCAAGTCCGGCTACGATCGCCTCGACGTGGTCGCGGCTTCGCAACGGGGGATTCATCTTGAAACGCGCGTCGAACGAGCGCAGGCACTCGTCGGTGAGCGTGAAGTGGTGCGGGGTCGCCTCGGCCGTGACGCGTACGCCGCGCCGCTTGGCCCGCCGGAGGATCTCGACGGAGCCCGAAGTGGAGATGTGCATCACGTGCAGCCGCCCACCGGTGGCCTCGGCCAGCGCGATGTCGCGGCTGATCATCACGTCCTCGGCGGCGGCCGGCATGCCGGACAAACCGAGCACGAGCGATACGAGCCCCTCGTGCATCACGCCGCGCTGCGTCAGCTCGGGGATCTCGGCGTGGTTGAGGATCGGCTTGTCGAACATCAGGCAGTATTCAAAGGCGCGGCGCATCAGTTCAGGATCGAACACCGGCGCGCCGTCGTCGGTGAAGGCCACGGCCCCGGCCGCGACGAGTTGGCCGATCTCGGCCAGCTCTTTCCCCTGGCGATCCTTGCTCACACACCCCAAGACAAACACGTGGCAGTTCCGGGCTCGCGACGCCTGGTGGAGCACGAACTCGACGGCAGCCTGGCTATCGACCGGCGGATCGGTGTTGGGAATGCAGGCCACGCCGGTGAAGCCGCCGGCCAGCGCGGCGGCCGTGCCGCTTTCGATGGTCTCGTCTTCCTCCCGGCCCGGCTCCCGCAGGTGGACGTGCATGTCGATCAGTCCGGGCGAGACGATCTTCCCGGAGGCGTCGAGAATCGTCTCGTCTCCCTGTGGAGCCACGTCATATCCGACAATGTGCCCGTCGTCGACCAGCAGGTTGGTCACACGGTCCATCTGCTGACTGGGATCAATGACGCGGCCGTTTTGGATCAAGAGCCTTGGCATGGGTCGGAAATACCAGATATCAAATTGAAAACATCAAATTGCCTCTCGTTCCCACGCAGAGCGTGCGAACGAGGATCGCGGCGCCACGCAAATTCTAATTCCCAAAATCTAAATCCCCAACCCTATCCCCTAATCCCTCTTCCTCGTCAGCAGCCACAACACCGCCATGCGCACGGCCAGGCCGTTGGTCACCTGGTCGAGGATCGCCGAGTGCGGTCCATCGGCCACTTCGGGCGTGACCTCGACGCCGCGATTGATCGGACCGGGCGCGAGAATGAGGATGTCCTTCTTGGTCCGGGCCAGGCGGCGGCCGTCCATGCCGTACAACAGGGCGTACTCGCGGACCGACGGGAACGGCCGGGTGGCTTGCCGCTCGAACTGAATCCGCAACAGGTTGAGCACATCAACCCGCGGCAAAATGGCGTCCAGGCTGTAGCAGTACTCGACGCCCAACTCCTCCCACCGCGGAGAGACCAGCGTCGACGGCCCGCACACAATCACGTTGGCGCCTAGTTTCTTCAACCCCCAGATGTTCGACCGGGCGGTGCGACTGTGGAAGATGTCGCCGACCATGGCCACGGTCAATCCAGCGACCCGCCCGCACCGCTGGCGGATGGTCATGATATCCAGCAACCCCTGCGTGGGATGCTCGTGCGCTCCGTCACCCGCATTGATGACCGAGCAATGCAGGTTCTGTGCCAACAAATGTGGGGTGCCCGGCGTACGGTGGCGTACGACCACAATGTCGACCTTCATGGCCTGAAGGTTCTTGGCCGTATCGATCACCGTCTCGCCCTTG
>CAZFKF010001043.1:0-2714 GCA_964518805.1 uncultured Planctomycetaceae bacterium
CTCCCAATTATTGCATACTCCCCCGCACGCGGCGGAAAATCTCTGCCCGGTGAGCATTGCCAAACTTCCCTCGGATCGGCTAGGATATCGGTTTGCCCCCGCGCGGGGCGTGCCGTCCTGGTGATTGCGCTCCCATGTGGAGGACAAGTTGAGCTAAGGTTATGCCCTTAGCGAGCCAGGACACCACCCAAGTTTACGGTTTTGCCGCGGCACTCGTGATGTCGCCGCAGGTGGCGTTGTTGAGCCATGTTTGAGGCCCTGCAAGACGGTTTGAAGTCCGCATTGCGCTCGCTTGCCGGTCGCGGCAAGCTGACCGAGTCGAACATGCGCGAGGGGCTTCAACTGGTCGAGCAGGCGCTGCTGGAAGCCGATGTCAGTCTGCCTGTGGTCAAGGATTTTGTCGGCCGGGTGGCTGACGAGGCCGTGGGCGAGCGGGTCCTCAAGTCGCTCAATCCCACGAACCAACTCATCGGCGTCGTTTACCAAGCCCTGGTTGGATTGATGGGGCCGGTGGACCATTCGCTCCACCTGCGGTCGGGTGTGAGCATCTTGATGCTCTGCGGCCTCCAGGGCTCGGGCAAGACGACTACCTGTGGGAAGCTCGGCCGGCTGATTCGCGATCGCAAGCGCAAGCCGATGCTCGTGGCAGCCGACTTGCAGCGTCCCGCGGCCATCGAGCAGTTGCAGGTCATCGGTGGCCAGTTGGAGATTCCGGTGTACACCGAACCGGGCGCCCAGGACCCGGTGGCCGTCTGTCACAACGCCATCAAGCACGCGCAGAATAACGGTGCCGACGTGGTCATCCTCGACACCGCGGGCCGGCTGCACGTCGACCGCGAGTTGATGGAGCAACTCTCGCGCATCGACCGCCGCGTATCGCCCGACCAGGTGTATCTGGTCGTCGATGGCATGACCGGTCAGGACGCGGTCAACAGCGCCAAGGCGTTCAACGAGGCGTTGGAACTCGACGGCCTGATCATGACCAAGCTCGACGGCGATGCCCGGGGCGGGGCGGCGCTATCGGTGAAGCAGGTCACTGGCGTGCCGATCAAGTTCATCGGCACCGGCGAGCACTTCGACGCCCTGGAAGAATTCCATCCCGACCGCATCGCCAGCCGCATCCTGGGGCAGGGCGACATTCTCACCCTCGTCGAACAAGCGCAGCAGAAGTTCGACCAGGAGGAGATGCGCAAGCAGCAGGAGCGGCTTAGCAAGGGCGAATTCACGCTCGACGATTTCCGCAAGCAGCTCAACCAGATCGGCAAGCTGGGGCCCATCGATAAGATCATGGGCTTGATTCCAGGGATGGGCGAACTTACCAAGATGATGGGTGACGCGGACGCCGCGGCCGAGATGAAGCGTCTGAGCGGAATCATCGACTCGATGACCCCCGAAGAACGCCGCAACCCCAACCGGCTCATCGATCAGAGCCGCCGGCGGCGGATTGCCGCGGGGGCGGGCGTCGAGCCGCACGAGGTCAACAAGCTGGTCCGAGAGTTCGAGGGCATGGCCGACGTCATGAAGAAGATGTCGGGCATGGGGTTCCGCGGGCGGCTTCAGGCGGCGCAACAACTCAGCCAGACGCTCCTCAGGAATCCCAACGCCACGCTGGCCAAGCAGAAGAAAGGCACGGGCAAGCGATTGACCGCTGAGGAACGGGCCAAGCAGAAAAAGCTGCGCGAACGCGAGGCCCGGCGACGCAAACGCGAAGGAAAGAAGAGCAAGGACCAAGGGCAGTGAAAGCCTGTTCCAAGGGCTCCTGCAGTCGTGCGCGCTCCGGGAGCATGGAACAAACCAACGACACTAACCGCAAGCGAGGAGTATTACGTGGCAGTTCGTATTCGGCTGAAGATGATGGGGCGTCGGCATCGACCGTTCTTTCGCATCTGCGCCATGGATTCGCGCACGCCGCGCGACGGACGCGTGCTGGAGGAACTGGGCACCTACGATCCGATGATCCCGTACGAGGACGCTCGGGCCATGCTCAAAGCGGACCGGGTCCAGTACTGGCTGGGCGTGGGGGCTCTGCCTACCGAAAAGGTGAAGATCCTCCTCAAGAAGTATGGCCCCAACGGGACCCACTTGGAGAAACAGAAGGCAGCCGTCGATCGATGGGCGCAGCAGCGCCGCCGGCCGGCGCCCCCGCCCATGGCTCCGAGGGCCCGTGCCGAGCAGGCGGCAACGGACGCTGAGGCGACTTTCGAGGGTGAGAACGCGCCGCAGTAGTCCTGCAACCTTGGGCCCTTATCCTCCGCGTCCTTCGTGCCCTGGCGGTGAAGCCTTGGCTTCACCGCGGAAACTACGAATCACGCGCAGGGCGACGCCATGCGTTTCGACGTCTTGACCCTGTTTCCCGAGATGTTTGCGGGCTATGTGGGCGAGAGCCTGTTGAAGCGGGCGATTGAGCGGGGCCTGGTGGACGTGCGGCTCCACAATATCCGGGATTGGACGACCAACAAACACAACAAAGTCGACGACCGACCCTTCGGCGGCGGACCCGGCATGGTCCTCATGGTCGAGCCGGTGGTGCGGTGCGTCGAGGCAGTGCGATTGCAGGAGACGGATCCGGGCCATCTGGTGATGCTCACGCCCCAGGGGCGGCGGCTCGACAAGGCCACCGTGGAGCAACTGGCGGCGCATCGGCGGATCTTGCTGCTGTGCGGCCGTTATGAGGGATTTGACGAACGGATCCGGCTGATCCTCGCGCCGGACGA
>CAZFKF010001044.1:0-2713 GCA_964518805.1 uncultured Planctomycetaceae bacterium
TCCAGGGCCGTGAAGTGGATCTGGTTCTCGTCGAACCAGACGTCGCAGTGCTCCGGCCGATCGACCGTGGCCAGGATCAGCCCGTCGCCGTCCACGTCCGTGTCGTTGGTCTTCGGCGAGACAACGATCTCGTCGCCGCGCCACGCCTCGGCCGTGTCCGGGTTGGCCACCGGATTGTCGTTGACCGGCGCGATGGTCAGGTTGACGTAGGCCTGGGCCGTGGGGTTGTTGCCCTGACGGATCGTGTACATGAGCACCGCCTGGCCGTTGTAATTCGCCGTCGGCGTGTAGGTGATCGTCCCTTGGTTCAGGTCCGCGCTCACTGTTCCATGGCCGTAGCCCGGGTATTCGCCGGCCGACGCCAGCACGATCGCGCCGTCCGGGTCCCAATCGTTGGTCATCGGGGAGATGACCACCGGGCCGCCGTCCTCCGCCATCGTCACGTAGTCGTGCTGCGCAAACGACGGGTCGTTCGACCCGTCGCTGGCCGTGTAGATCGTCAACGTCCCGTTGGCCGTGTTCCCGGTGCTGTCCGTGATTCGATAGCCCACTCCGCCCCAGCCCACCTGGCCGGGGAAGAAATAGGGCGGATAGCACGTGTGCCCGTCGTAGTGAATCGTCTGGTCGGGATTGATGGCCACCTGGTGCAGCGTCGACGCCTGGACCCAGGTCAGCGTCACGTCTCCCTCGCCCAAGCCGTCGAAATCGTTGGGCAGCACCGCCACGTCGATGGCCGCGGTCTGGCTGACCCAGGCGTAATCGGTGCGGGCCGTGGGCAGGTCGTCCACGGCGTTGACCGTGACGCTCACCGTCCCCGTGGCCGTGCCCAACTGCCCCTGCTGGTTGAAATGCCCGTCGGTCATCGTGTAGGTGAACGAGTCGCCGCCGTGGTAGTCCTTGTCCGGCCGGTAGGTGATCGTGCTGGCCGTGAAGGTCGCCGTGCCGTGCGCAGGGGCGCTGGTAGCGGTGATGAAGATGTGGTTGCCGTCGGCGTCCGAGTCGTTGGCCAGGACGCTGAGCGTGACCGGGTTGTCCTCGTTCATCGTGCCGCTGTCGTTGACAGCCACGGGGGGCTGGTTGTCGCCGACGGTCATCAGGCGTATGCCGCCACCGCCGCCCAACGAGGACTCGGGGGCCGCCACCGCGACATCGGCCGGCGCGGCGCCCGCTTCTTGGGACGCTGCGGCCGACGCGCTGCCACCACCCCTTGGGAGGACACTTCCGCGCGGAGCCTGACTGTCCGGCACGCCAGGGTCCGCATCGATCGCCGGGGACGCCGCACCGCCCGGGTCTTGCTCGCCGGCCGACGCATCAGCCGAAGGCGGCGACGACTCCCCGGGCGAGTCGCCCGCGCCTGCCACGGGGGATGTATCGAACGCCAGCGACCGGCCCGCCTGCGCCGCGGCCATCATCGTGTCGGCCCAGTCGAGCATCTGGGCGAGACTCCCGAGGTCCAACGAACCGAATCCGCCGCCTGCCTCCGTCAGCGCGTCGGCCAATTCCTCGACGTTCTCGCGCGTCTTGTCCCAGGCTTCGTACGCCTGGTCCACGTCGCCGTGACAGACGGTCGTGGCCACGCAGAGGGCGGAGTCCATCGCTTCGTCAAAGGCATGTGTCAACCGGCTGCCGTCTTGTCTTGCGTGAGCGTCGGGGGACGGGTCGGAGACCCATCCTACGGAGAGGGCCAAGTCCTCCGCACTCAACCCGATGGAGCCCTCGGAGAGAGCCGGCCATCGATGCTGGAAAAGCGGCACGGCCATGAGAAGCTCCAACAGTCCACCGCTGGGAGCGGCCCTCGGTTCAAGCGCCTCGGGCGAGATCAATCGCTTCCACAGAGGGGGGCGTTTACCCGACTGCCGGACGGGCTTCCGCGGGCGACGAAACGTCGTGCTCCGCATCCCATATTCCTCCTCTTGAGAGTGAGGCGAAACCCGGCGCTGCATCGACGGCGCCGAGGACCGTGGACGCCGAAACCACGCGTACCGCTGAGGGCGGCTAAAGAACGGCATTTAGCATATCCGTTATATTCGTTCTGTCAAGCATCCGCGACATGAATCGCCGGAAAGGGCTGGAGTTGGATTTCGGACACGGAGGACCAAGGAGTGAGAAGACGAGACAGGTCCGGCTATCGAGCACACGGAGGAGGGTTGGCGTAGCATTCAACGAATGCGTTGGACCTGTTCCGCCGTCACCCTTCAGGTGACTGCGGTGGGGCGGCGTGTACTCCGTTCGCAATTCAGGCCGCGCATCTGCTATGATGGCAAGCGGTAGGCTGGGAAGACATGGCCGTGCGCATGCCACGAATCCGTCCAGCGGGCGGAGGCGTGGCGAAGAGAACAGGAGTCCGTCTCGCATGATAGGGCGTTCTTCGGTCGCCGAATTCCTTAACCAGACCGCCGCGCTGTTGGGCCGGTTGGACGTGGCGGCGATTGCCCGGGCGGGCGAATTGCTGTTGGACTGCTACCGCCGCTCGGGCCGGGTGTTCACGGCCGGCAACGGCGGCTCGGCCTCCACCGCGCAGCATTTCGCCTGCGATCTGGCGAAATTTGTCATCCCTGCCGGCGCGCGTCCGTTCGACGTCCGCTGCCTGACGGACAACATCGCCCTCTATACCGCCTGGGCCAACGATGCGGACCGCGAGGACGTGTTCGTCAACCAGATGCACGGCCTGGTGAAAGCGGGCGACGTGCTGATCTTGATCTCGGTGCACGGC
>CAZFKF010001045.1:0-2709 GCA_964518805.1 uncultured Planctomycetaceae bacterium
AAACCCCCTTATCGCGCCAGCCCATTTACCCCAGAGTGCGCGCTGACCCTGCGATCAGCAGTTTCGTGGACTGGGACATCCAGGTCACGCCAAGTGGCCAGTTCCCAGTTCAGGATTCGATCGGTGACGTGGTGTGGACGTCGTGTCCGGGCAACTGCGAGTTCTTCCCCGTTCACGGTCGAGGCACGTACTTCTACGGGGATTACTTCGACTTCGATCTGGCGGAGAACATCACAGCGGAGGTTTGGGACTCCAGGACAAAAAGGACTTGACCCTCCCACGTATAAGACGCTTCAACTTGTCGTCAAGGTCCCCAGCGGTAATGTTCCCTATTGGTTTGGGCCCGACGCCAAGCTTGGCTTTGATGCCCCTCCCAGTAATTCGATGGGAGTGCAGACCATCTTCGCCGTTCAGGTCCAGCCGAACGATGTCAACTTCTCTCAACTCGATCTTGCAGAGTGGATTGCGCCGAACCAAGTGTTCGCGTGGCCTGACGGCGCGACCCAGTATACCGTCCCTGATTGGTGGGGGCCGTTTCGAACGACGGCCATGAGCGTCGGTAACCAAGTGATGCACAACATGTTTCAGGATTCTGTCAGCACTCTTGGTCCGTAGAACATCTCGCACTTGCGAAATCCCAACACACAGCAATACCAGGATGCGCAATTCAACGTACTTCAGCGGTTGTACTTCAAGACCTCGGAACAGCCCGTTACTTGGAAGCTGTACCAGACAGTAACGCATCCGAGATGGTTCCGCGCCGCCGACTTCACGGCAAAGGTAGGGTGGCAGGGGAACGGCAATGCGGAGACCAAAGACCCTCGCGGGCCATACATGCAACAAGGGCAGTAGCCAATCGGAGACCGCGCCGCGTCCTTAGAACAGGAAGCAAGACAATGGAACGTAGCAAGACGAGAACTAAGACCATGATGTGGATCGTCTGCCTAGTCGCGTCCAACGTCTCGGCGTATGGGCAGGCGACGCTTGACGTGCAACTCGGTGCCTTGGATCGCCAGCGCAGGGGGGTGAACACGGCGTTCGATGAGGTCGAACGACTTGGACATCAGATGTTGAAGGACTATTCGGCGGTGGAGGACCAAGGCCGTATCTACTATCAACTGACCCACACCTACGGACAGAGTGGTATTTCGATCAAGGAACGGGCCGAGAAGGCCGTCGAATATGCCCAGAAAGGGCTCGCTTGTCCCCTTGATCCGGTGCTAAGACTGCGCCTGTATAGCTACTGGGGAGCTGGGCTGAAGGTTGGCGATCAGAGTGCGCCACCCTCAGGGCGGCGCAAAGCAGCCGCTATGGTCTGGCTCAAAGGGCTGAAGGAGGCGCAACAGTACAACATTCCCGAAAAACCGCTTGGTCCGCCGCCGCCAGCAATCCTGTTCCATGATACAACGGAACCGCCGACTGAGGAACTCAAAGCCCTTCGGCGCCAAGCTCAGCAGAATGCGGCAGCAGCGAAGCGGATCCGCGAACAGGAGAGGCTGATCTTGGCTCGCAAGGTTCTCATCATGGAACTTGTGGATGCCTACGGCCAAAGACCGTACGCAGCCTCCGAACTTCGGGAATTGGCAACGAGGGCCCTCGGCGATCCGATGACAGTAGACTTGTTGATGAATCGCCTCAAGGCGATCGGCGCTCTTGAGGATGAGCCATCCGTTGCGGATACTGGTAAAGCGGATTGAGCGGGCGGCGAAGAGTCGGAGGGACGTTCGGCAGGTCAGCGATCCGCTCCCGCCCGCGATGATTCCTCCCTCTGTCAGCCAGACCGCCTCCGTTTCCACCGCCAGTAGAACGGGATCCCACTCAGGATCAACAGCATTCCGATTCCGGTCTCTTGCGGAGCGCCCTGGATCACGAAGACGAGGAAGGCCAGGCAAATGGCAAGGTACAACGCCGGCGTGAGGGGATAGCCCCAGCAGCGATACGGACGCGCCTGGTCGGGCTGAGTCCAGCGGAGCCGATACACGGCCGCTACGGTCAGCCCGCCGAAAAAGACCGAGGCGAACGTCGTGTAGGTCAACAGCGCGGAATAGGACCCGGTCAGGGCAAGGACCGCCGACCAGACGCCCTGGAAGACCAGGGCCGTGGCCGGCGTTCCGGTGCGCGGGTGCAGTCTCGCACAGATGCGGAAAAAGAGCCCCTCGCGGGCCATGGCGTAGCTTACCCGGGCCCCGCCAAGAATCATCCCGTTGACACAGCCGAACGTCGAGACCAGGATCGCCACGATCACCAGCGTCGAGCCGACGTTGCCGAAGAGAACTTCGGCCACGCGCTGCGCCACCCGATTCTCCGGCACGGCGGCAATCTCGCCGATGGGCAATACGGCCAGGTAGGCCAGGTTTGCTAGGACGTAGATCACGGCCACCAGAAGGCTGCCCAGGAGCAACGCCCGGGGAAGCGTGCGGCGGGAGTCGTGGACCTCCTCGGCCACGAAGGTGACGGTGTTCCAGGCGTCGTAAGCAAAGAGGGCCTTGGAAAGGGCCACCGCCAATCCGGCGAGGAACGCGGTCTGGAGAACACCCTCGCCAGATGTCATGGCGACGCGAGGACCGGGAATCGGCTCCACCAGCGGAAGAAAATGCGAGACGTCGCTCGCGCGGCTCAAGCCGGCCACGATCAAAGCCCCCAGGGCGAGGACCTTCAAGACCGTGAACAGGTTTTGCACGAAGGCCCCTTCGCGCACCCCGCGGATGT
>CAZFKF010001046.1:0-2709 GCA_964518805.1 uncultured Planctomycetaceae bacterium
GAGGCAGATTTCTTAAGTTCCGCGAGCTTGGTCTCGTACTTCAATCCTTGCTCGTGGAAGTAGTAGTTGAAGAGGGCCTCTTGCTCGTCCCGTTCGCTCTTCACTGCCTGGCCGCGGACCTCCCGCTTGTGAACGTTGCTCTCGACTAGCGACTGGGCGAAAACCCCGCAGGGTAGCCCGACCACGGTGAAAGCCACCACCAACACGAGCCCGATGGGAAATCGAGACATAGCACCCTCCCTCACGGATTCTGCCTGCCAACGCCGTTCCTAAAGATATGCGCCCAGCCGGCAGAGTCAAGACGCCCGGCCAGTGGTCGGGTATTGCAGCAAACGGACACGCGCCGGAATGTCGGACGCCCGCCGCAGCGCCGCCAAGCGGGGCGCGAGACAGACGAGGGCAGGCCGGCGACCTACCCTGCGTCTCGCTCCTGCCTCGCAAGCGGATGCCTCAAGAAAATGAAGGAAGCTCCCCGCGAAGATCAGGGAGCGTCCTTCCAAGAATCTGCGACCGCGCCGCTGCGTTACATCAACTGCCTCACATTTGGCGCGCCGCGTGTCACGCTGCCTTAGCGGCAGCAGCGACGGCTCTTCTTGGCCTTGCACTGATCGGGCTTGCACTGATCGGGCTTCACCTGATCCGGCTTGCAAGGCTTGCACTGGTCGGGCTTGGCCTTGGCCTGATCGGGCTTGGCCTTCTTGACCTGATCCGGCTTGGCCTGGTCGGGCTTGGCCTTGGCCTGGTCGGGCTTGGCCTTGGCTTGATCGGGCTTGACCGCCTTGGCTTGATCGGGCTTGGCCGCTTTGGCTTGATCCGGCTTGGCCTGATCCGGTGCAGCGGTCGCAGTGGAACCGGCCAGAGCAATTGCGAAAGCAACGGCTACGGCGAGAAGAAAACGCATCCTTGTGCCCTCCTTCAAAGGGGGAAAGAAATGGTGAGACTCGACACGCCACACACGTGGCTTGTCGTGGACACTCTCAAACTTAGCCCGCAAATCCTCAAAGTGAACTCCAGAATCACTAGTATGTTTTGCCTGATTTGTATTCGTTGCGCAAACCACAATCAAGGTTTGCACCCGCAACCATTCTTGCGCAAATCCCGGGGTGCTGCATAGTCCGCGGATTTTGGGCTAATCTTACCACGTGGGGTAAATAGTCCGCCAGTAGCGCCGCGAGGTTTTTTGAGAATTTGCCTTTGGGACACTCCCCCCCAACCGACAGACCGTAGCCTAGCACTCTCGGCCGTCGAAATACCCGCCTTTGTAACGATCATCGCCCCGAGCCAGCTTTCTGGGCAATTGCGCGGAGTTGCTCGACCACCGCGGCTCGCTGTGCTGGCGTGAGGCCAGGCTGACCGAGGGCATCGCGCAGCACGCGTTCGGCTTCGTTCAAGTCACCCTTTTCCGCGAGAATCTCACCCAAAAGCATGCGGGCGTCGAGGAAGGTTGGCTGTCGTTCGAGCAACGCGCGGAGCACGCCGACGGCCGCCGGCTGGTCTCCTTGTTGCCGCAAATAGAAAGCCAGCGTGTGGCCGTATTTCGGATTGCCAGGTTCGAGGTCATGCGCCCTGCGGCACCAAGAGACGGCCTCGCCGAGGTCCTTCTTCGCCAGGATCACGCCCAGGTTGTAAGCCGCCGCGGTCATCTGCGGATCGGTCTTCAGGGCGATTCGCAGGGCCTGTTCCGCGCCCTCCAGTCGCCCTTCTTCGCCCAGGAGCAATCCGAGATTGAAGTTCGCCGCCGCGTTGGCCGGCTCGGCGGCAAGCGCGCGGCGGAGGCTTCTTTCGGCCAGATTGTTCTTGTGCAGATTGCTGTAGGCGATGGCCGCGTTGACCATCGGACCGACCATCCGCGGCTCCAGCCGGTGCGATGTCTCGAAGAACTCCACGGCTTCGCCGAACTTGCCTTGCTCCATCGCAAGGTTGCCGAGGTTGGCGTGGGAAGCCCAGTCGTCGGGCCGGGCCTTCATGGCGGTGCGAAACTCCTCGAGCGCTCGATCGAGACCGGTTCGCTGGGGGTCGCTCAACCGCAATTCGGACTGGAATCCGGCGAGGGCTGCCGCGCTGCGAATCCGGACCAGGCGCGACCCGTCCGCGGTCCCCGTCAGGAGGGCCTCGACCGCTTGGCGTGTCCGGCGTCCGACCAGGGCCGAGGCGGCACTGGAGCGCACCAGCGGCGACGGATCGTTCATGGCCCGGACCAGCGGGAGCCATTTCTTATCGTCCGGGCAGCCCTGCACCAACCGGACCAGCGCCGCCTTGAAGACCTCGTTGTTCTCCTTCTTGAGCAACTCGTCCAGCATCTCCGGCAGGCGATTCCACTGGTTCTTTCGCGCCGCGTCGATCAACTGGGCCTTGTGCAGCGTCTCGGCCTGGTAGTCCTTCGGGTACCACTTGCGCACCCAGCCGTCGGACCAGGCTGCATCGCGGTCGGCATGGCACAGGTTGCAGGCGTTGGGCGATTTGAAGGCGATGGTGGCGGCGGGCATGGGCGGGCGCATCGAATGATCGCTCCGTCCCATGGCCGCAAACCGAGTCATCGGCATGTGGCAGGCCACGCACTGGTTGCCCGGGCTGCCGGCGGCGTGATGGCCGTGCTCGGCCGCGTGGCTTACTTCCTTCTCGTGGCACGGCATGCACGACTTGTTCGATTCCGCGCCCTCGAAACGCATCCGCCCGCTGGCCGTGTGGCAATGGTTGCAGTCGAGCGTG
>CAZFKF010001047.1:0-2709 GCA_964518805.1 uncultured Planctomycetaceae bacterium
CAGGAGATCCATCTTCCATGAACGACGAACTACGGGGCGAAGTGATCCGCCGCTGGCACGGCAAGCAGTCGATGCGGGGGATTGCCCGCGACTTGGGCATCGCGCGAAGCACGGTGGCCAAGGTGATTGCCGAGCACCAGCAGCGGCGAGCGACAGGGACGACGGGACTGCCCTCGCCACGCCAGCGTCGGGGAAGTCTGGTGGATTCGTATGACGACAAGCTGCGCGAGTTCTTGGCCCGGTATCCCGACATGACCGCGGTTCGGCTCTTCGAGGAGATTTGCCGCTTGGGCTACACGGGCGGCTATACCGTGCTCCGCCAACGGGTGAAACAACTGCGGACGCAGTGCCGGCGGCCCCCGGTGGAACGTTTCGAGACGGGGCCCGGCGTCCAGGCCCAGATGGACTGGGCGGTCTACACGATCGACTTCACCCAGGAAGGCCGGCGGAAAGTGAACCTCTTCAGCTATGTGCTGGGGTATTCTCGGAGGCAGTACCTCCACTTCACTCCGTCCCAGGACTTGGAGACGACGATCCGCGAGCACGTGCGGGCCTTCGAGCACCTGGGCGGCGTGGCCGCGACCTGTCTGTACGACAACATGAAGGCCGTGGTGAGCCGCTACGAAGACGGCGAGCCGATCTACAACACCCGTTTTCTGGCCTTTGCCACGCACTACGGTTTTCGACCCGTGGCGTGTCGGCCCCGCCGGCCTCAAACGAAGGGGAAAGTGGAGCGGCCGTTCTTTTATGCAGAAACCAGCTTGCTCAATGGGCGCGAGTTCCGCTCGTTGGAGCACTTGAACGAAGTCGCGGCATGGTGGCTGAAAGAGACGGCCGACGTGCGCATACACCGGCAGACGCGGCGCCGGCCCATCGATCTGCACGCCGAAGAGCTTCCCCACCTGATTCCCTTACCCCAGCGGCCTTACGAGGTTGCCGAGGTTATCTATCGCGTGGTGGACGGGGAAGGACTTATCTCTTACGCCCAGAATCGCTACTCGGCCCCTTGGCACTACGTCGGCCAGGTGCTGCCGGTGCGGATCACCGCGGAGGAACTGACGATCTACGGTCCGCGTCTGGAGCCCTTGGTTCGCCACGCGCGCTTCCCGCCGACGGTGCGGCACCAGCAGCGGCGGCTGGCAGAACACCTTCCGCCCCGCGACCACGTTCAACGGCGGGAGGCTCTGCGGGAGCGCTTCGCCCAGTTGGGTCCGGTGGCGGTGCGGTTCCTGGAGGGCCTCTTGACAGCGCAACGCTGCGGCTGGGACCAGGCTCAGAAGGTGCTGGCGCTGTTGGGCACCTATCGCCGCGATGACCTCTTGGCCGCCCTGGATCGCGCGGTGCGTTACGGGGCGTTCGCCGCGAAGAGTATCGAACGCATCCTGGCGGTCCAGGCGCGACCGAAAACGGCGTTGGAGCATCTGGCGGAAGACAAGCCGTCGCACCTCGCCGAGTTGCTCGGCGACGACCCTACCCCGCCCAGACCCGCGACGGAGTACCAACACCTGCTGTTTGAAGACGGGAACCACGATGACTCCACCGAAGAAGACGACTCGGGCGAAGACGACGACCGCCAGCCTGGCGGCCAACCTGCGTGAACGAGTCCTGGACGATGCCAAGACGCTGAAACTCCCCCTTTCCGGCGAGACGCTCGACGGGGCGCTTTCGCGGGCCGAGCAGGAGAAGATCTCCCCCCTCGGGTTTTTGGAATGGATCCTGGGCGAACCTGCCGCACGCAGTCGCCAACGAGCCATCGAGCGGCGGATTCGCGACGCCAAATTCCACGAGGAGAAAAACTTGAGTGACTTCGACTGGAAGTTCAACGCCGCGGCGATCGACCGCGCGCAGATCGAGCAGTTGGCCACGGGCGAGTTCGTTCGCCGCGGAGAGAACTTGGTGATGGTCGGCCAAAGCGGCGTGGGAAAGAGCTTTCTCCTGCAAGCGATTGCCAGACGCTTGTGTGAGTTGGGATATCGCGTGCGTTACATCACCAGCGCCACGCTCTTGGATGACCTCCGCAAGGCGCTGGCCGAGCAGAGCCTGCCTTGCCGCGTCCGCTACTGGGCGCGGTTCGACCTGGTGATCATCGACGAATTCGGCTTCGACCGCATCGAACGCGGGGAGTGCCCCCAGGCCGCCAACCTCTTCTACAAGGTCATCGACGCCCGCAGCGGCAAGCGTTCCACGGCCCTGGCCACGAACATCGACTTCGAGGCCTGGAGCGACTACCTGGGCGATCCGCCCCTGGCGATGGCCTTCCTGGACCGCGTGGTCGATGGAGCCATCCTCCTGAAGATCCGCGGCAAGTCGTACCGCGCCCACCGGGCCAAGAAGATGCCGGACCCGCCGAAACCCGACGCCAAGTAACCGCCTCGGCCCGAGGCCCCGATGCCGGGAATCGACTACCGTCAACTTCGCCAACTGGTCTCCATGAGCGAAGTGTTGGAACTGATCGGGTTCCGAGCAACTTCCCGGCGCGGCTCCCAGGTTCGTGGCGTCTGCCCGATCCCCGACTGCCCGTCAACCTCTGGCCGGGACTTCTCCGTCCATCTGAACCGGCAGGTCTATCGCTGCTTCGCCTGCCAGTCTCACGGCAATGCCCTGGATCTCTGGGCGGCTGTACGGCGTCTCCCCCTTTACTCTGCCGCCATAGCTCTCTGCCACGCCGCCAACCTCATCCCGCCGCTACTCCCTGCACGGCGCCACCCT
>CAZFKF010001048.1:0-2707 GCA_964518805.1 uncultured Planctomycetaceae bacterium
CCATCCGAGCGTTTGGTAATCCTGAAAGCCTTGGTTGGCTGTCAGCGGAGCGAGAACCGGCCGCTGGTCGGTGGAGGGGCTGCCGGTATCAATCGCAATCGCCCTGGACCGTTGATAGCTCGTGTCGTTGGAAATGAATCGCGGCCTGAAGGCTTGGTTGCGGTATTGCTTTTCGATACTGAAGGCCGCGGCCAGATAGTCGTGGAAGGTCGGAGGTCCACCTACGCCGTTGTCCGTGTTCATGCTGCCGAGGCCCGATGCGTTCAAGATTCCCTCGGGTTGCGTCGATCCGTTGCCCAGGACGATCATCTTGTCCAACTCGGCTTGGAGCCGTTGGCCGATGTTCGCGGTCAGGGCCGCACCGACGTTGACCCCGGCATCCGACATGAAGTCTCGGCCGACTTCGACGGCCACCGCGCAGCCGTACACGGTCGAGTCGAGTTGCGCCACGAGGCTCGTGGTATCGAAGAGGGAAACCTCGGTGTTGTCGCCCTGACCCCAACTGATCGTCGGGTTGCCAAGGCTACCGGCCATGATTCGACGGCCCTTGTCGATGGTCCGAAGATCGACGTAGGGGAGCAGTTCGCCAGACAGAAGCGGGAAGGTGATCAGGTTTTCATCGAAGAACAGCGGCGTGATTTCGACACCCCCGGAGGTCGCGTCATCCAGGAGGGCCTTGACCCCGGTGATCGAGTCGTGCTGTTCGCCACCAATCTGACCGGCCCATTCGTCTTCGGTGGACATCTCGGACAGCAAGCTTTTCTCGTGCTCGGTGAGGGCCACCGAGGTGAAGAGTCCCGACCGCTGCGCGAGGTGCTTGAGCAGTACGCCGGTCTTGGCGTTATCCATTTCGGAGGGAAGCTCAACCTCGGTTTGAGTCATCGGGTTAATGACCGTCTCGCCGGTCTTGGCGTGCTTCGCTGCGTAACGCTTGGTGCTGTACTTCTCGGAAGGGTTCTTGACGCGGATGTGTCCGCGGTTGAAGAGGGCTTGGGCGGTAGCTTTCGTGGACATGGTTTGAGTCTCCGTATCAGAATTGGTTTGTTCGGTGAGTTGCTTGTACTCCCCGGGCGACAGGGTTCCATCGGCTAGGGCGTGGCCGATTGCAATTCGGTAGTCGCCATCCTGCGACTTCCAGCCGATCAGGTCGGAACGGTTTTTCTTCATCCATTCCTTCATGGCTGGGGTGACTCGCAAAGCGTATTCCTTCATGTTTGGTACTCCTTCATCGTTATGGGGTAATCACCCCGATTCGGCCGCCCAGCCCTCGGAGGAGAAATCACAAGAGCCGGGCAGGCCGACGGGGCACCCGAGGAGGCAACCCTGTCGGCGGGAAAGACACCGACGGAGTTGGCCTGCGGTCCCTGGGGTGTGGCCTCCCCTAGTGAGCGACGGGAGGCGGGAAACAGACGCGCATAGAAAGACGCGGGGAGTGTTCATCGAAGATCCCAGCGTAGGGAGGGCTTTTCGACGCACATTCACCGCGTCAAGGCAGGGCCAGACCGCCTGGCCAAACATTCAGTATATCGTAAGTGTACCCTGGGCGTGGGGGGCGAGTCTATAACCCGTCCGGGTTATTCCGATGTGTAGGGCGATGGCCAAAGCCGTGGCACTATCGCCGTGCCCGTTCGGGCCTCGGGGCGAGACGAGGCGGAAGCCATAGCTTCGCTCCTCCACCCGTAGGGCTCGGAGGTCACCCACTAGCTGTGGCTCGGGGAACAACTCGATATTGCGCTCGCGGAATGCTTCGAGCGTGCTGGACGCCATGCTCTTGAGGTTGCTCCCCGTGAAGTCCACGGGAACGATTAGCACATTGCGCTTGCGTAGCCGCTCGATCAAATAGGCAGCTTGCCAGGGGTCCGCTCCGATCTGAAGGTGGAATCTGGAATCGAGTTTAACAATGGTTTCCTCGATCTGCTCGATGTCCACCTTGCCGTGGGTTGGGGGGGTCCAGACCTGGAGTTGGGCTAGGCGTAGTCGGCCCGTGCCTGGGTGGACGATGTACTCTGCTTCTTGCTCTGGCTGCTCGATCAGGCCCGCCTCGATGAGGGCCTTCTGAGCGATTGGGATGGAGGGAGTCGGCTTGGCTACTTCCTCGGAGTGGCCGAGGTGTCGGCCGACGATGGCCAGTGCTGCCTTGTCGCGGGATAGTCCAAGGTCCAATCCAGCAAAGTACATCCAGCCGGGTTCTGGATCCCCGCTGGGACCCCGGAGCGAAAGGGCAGACTCGATGTCCCGTGGATCAAGGGCATCACCGCTTCCGCCATCCCGCTGCCCAACAGTAAAACGGCCACCCAGGCGATAAAATCGAGGCTGCCCGCCTGCATCAGGCCGTATCCGCACCAGATCAGAACGAATAAGGTCGGCAGCGGATTGAGGATCGAGAATGAAAAACGCGCTGAAAAGCCGGCTTTGCGATACCAGATTTTGAGCACATCGACCCACTCCTCAAGGGCATGCTGATAGCGCAAAAAGCTGGTGCTGCCGCTATCAAACGTTCTGACCACCGGCATGGCCTGCACGAACTCAATTACCGCGGCGCTGACCTGCTCGCGCGCCTGATGATAACGCTGAGCCATCTCTCCCGAGCGCTGGCGGGCGAGAGTAAGTATCAGTGAACCCAATGCCAGCACACCCAGCGTGGCAATGGCCAGTCGCCAGTCCAGCCAGAACAGGATAGCGGCGGTCGCCAGGGGCATGACTATCG
>CAZFKF010001049.1:0-2702 GCA_964518805.1 uncultured Planctomycetaceae bacterium
GTGGCGTAATGAACGCGCTACACAAGAGCGACGTCATCTCCTGCGTGATCCGCTTGTCCTCGCGGGGCCGCAAGATGAACTCGTCGAGCGTTTGCTGGTCCGGCTGTGTCTGGATCGGACCCATCAGCGCGTGCACCGCCTGGTGAGCCTCGCCGGCACTGGCCTCCAGGAGATCAAAGAACTTGTCGCTGTTGCTTAGAAAACGCTGCAATGAGAACATGTGGCGTTCCCCGAAACCTCCTCGCGCCCAACTACTTGCCGTCCTTGCCCGCGGCGACGGCCTGTCGGTACAGGGCCGCGACGTCCGCGGCATCGACCGTGCCGTCCCAGACGGCCACGTGGTAGCACAGTTCCAGCGGTTTGCCGGGCTCGATCGCAAGCGGCTGGCGGCTCAAGTCCAACGTGGCAGCGAGGTACGCAAAGCCTTGGTCCATGGTGAACCACGTGGCGGGGTGGCGCACGTTGCTCGGGGCATCGAACATGGCCACGGTCACCGGCTTCCCTTCGGCCGAGGCCGAATACGCGCACCAGGCCGACCGGGCGTTGTTCGTTTCCGACACGCCCGTCTTCCCATCGGCGTTCACGAATCGCCCGCCGGTGTCCATCGATTGCACGAACCGCATGCCCAGGCCGAAGTACGTGGCCCCGGTGAGCTTCACCGCTTGCGTCCCCGCCGGCGCTAGTTGCGTTTGCCAGGTGACTAGAGTGGCCTTCGCGTCGGGCGCCTGACGCACGCAGATGCGTCGGGTCTCGCGGAGCAGGGCCTTTCCGCTGGGCGCGGTCCAGTCGATCGATTGCGGCCCGATCGTCACACGCTCCGGAGCGTGCCGCGCCTCGACCTGCAACTTGCCCTGGCTGCGGTCCAGCTCCTTGCCGCACGTGGGATTCTCCGACCAGAAATCCACGCCATCGACAGCCACGGCGAACATCAACCCATGATGGTGCTTGTGATCGGACGGCGAATCGCGAAGCACGTTCACGCCGCCGGGCGAGCATAGAGAGGCGACAAACGGCTTGGCGGGGTGCTGCGCATGCGAGTCGAAGGCATATTGATAGACGGCGATCGGCCGGTCGCCCGACTGAAGCATGACCTTCGACGCGTCGGTTTGCAGGTCCGCCGCCCGCGCGATATTGGGGCCCTGGACAAACGCGAGCAGACTGCTTGCCACCAGCAGGCAGTTGCCAGCCAGACGGCAACCTGAACGCGTGGTGGCCGTCCCCTTCTCGTGCCACATATTGAACCGTTCCATCGCTTCCCCCCTTCAGCGAGTTGTCACATCGAATGCAAGATCTGCTCAGAATACCCGATGGACCATCAAAAGCAAACGGCCGATCGTTTGGCCCCGGACCAGCGAGGGAACCCGTCGAACTTGCCGTACGCTATCGACTGGGCTAGGATGGGGGGGCTGCGGCGATTGGCGCATGCCGACGCGTCCCGAAAGCCCATGGATCCAACAGACTGGATTTCCCGCATGAAACGCCACCTCGCTTCGACGGCCGTCATTCCACTGGTCCTGATCCTCTTGGGCAGCACCCGTTGCCCAGCCTACGCGGCACCGGCGCAAGACAGTCTGGACCTCGCCGGCGTCTGGCAGTTCCAATTGGACCCCGGGGATGCTGGCATGCGCGAGCGATGGTTTGGTCGTACGCTGCCGCAGCAAATCCACCTGCCCGGCGCCCTTCAGGCCCAGGGGTTCGGCGACGACGTGGCGCTGGACACCAAGTGGACTGGCGACATCATCGATCGCTCGTACTTCACCGACCCACGCATGGCCAAGTACCGCGAGCCTGGCCACATCAAAATTCCCTTCTGGCTCCAGCCCGACAAGCATTACATCGGCTCGGCCTGGTATCAGCGCGAGATCGAGATTCCCTCGGGCTGGGAAGGCAATCGCATCACCCTCTTCCTGGAGCGGCCGCATTGGGAGACTCGCGTCTGGCTCGACGACCGCGAACTGGGCTCGCGCGATAGCCTCTCGACGCCCCACGTTTACGACCTTGGCACTTCGGCGGCGCCGGGCAAACATCGGCTGACGCTCCGCGTCGACAACCGCATGATTGTGGGCGTGGGCCCAAACGCCCATAGCGTTTCCGATCACACGCAAAGCAACTGGAACGGCGTTGTGGGCCGGATAACACTCCTGGCCGGCGAACGCGTGTGGATCGACGACCTGCAGGTCTTTCCCCAACTGGCCCGCAAGGCGGTTCGCGTCAGAATTCGTCTGGGCAACGCCACGGGCCAACCGGTGCGTGTCTCGTTGACGATGGCCGCTGCCCGCGTCGGCGACTCGGAAGAAGGGCGCATCGAACATTTGAAGGTCTCGTCACCGGTCGGCCCGCAGGGGGCCACCTTGAGCGGTGAATACCGGATGGCAGACCCGGACCGTTGGGACGAATTCCATCCGGCGCTGTACCGGATGGACGTCGCGATGGACGCCGACATCGAGGGGAAGCATCGCGAGAGCCATCGCTCGGCGGTGTTCGGGATGCGCGAGATCGGCGTCGATGGCACCCAGTTTGCCATCAACGGCCGGAAGATCTTCCTCCGCGGCACGCTGGAGTGTTGCATCTTCCCACGCACCGGCTATCCGCCCACCGACGTCGATTCGTGGAAGCGGATCATCCGCGTGTGCCAGGCCCACGGTCTGAATCATATCCGGTTCCATTCCTGGTGCCCGCCGGAGGCGGCGTTCACGGCGGCC
>CAZFKF010001050.1:0-2701 GCA_964518805.1 uncultured Planctomycetaceae bacterium
CAAACGATCGGGTCATGGCAAATCCCTCCTAATCCGCACCGTCGCGCCAGGCAGGCATTTTGGACTCGATTATGGGCCATGGCGCACGCGAGAGAAAGAGACCGACGCGTGGAACACGCGGACCTCGGTCCGGACGGCGCGTTGCGGCGCAGTCTATACTATCGGAAGAGCCCGTTCGACGTCCAGGAGAAGAAGACCGTGGCATCGCTGTTTGCCAAGAACAAGGAGCATGAGGTCCAGCGCCTCACGCTGAACCTGGTCAACAACAACTGCCCGGGCCTCACCGGCCTTGCCGACGGCCCCCGCTGGGAACGCCGCGTCAATCTGACGCTGGTTGTGCTGGTGATTCCGCTGGAGAAGGGGCGGCCGCAAATCGAGGATCGCTTCACGGCGGTGACCAAGGAGTTCAACAGCCGCGGAGTCTCGTTGGTGCTGAATGAATGCCGGGGAGCGGACGAATTGATCGTCGGTTTTCGCTGGGAGCGCACGATGAAGTTTGTGCTGGCCCAGGCCCGGCATCTCAACCCCATGGGCGGCGGATTCTGGCAGCTCGGACTGCGTCTCAAACAACTCGTCACGCCCGACGACTACCCGGAGTTGGAGAACCTCCGGCTGTAAACGGCTTTGCGAATGCCCAGGAGGTGGACTATCGCACCAGCCGCGCGTTGAGCCAATCGGCGCGGTCGAGTTCATCGCCGCGGTCGGCGAAATCGACCACCAGATCGATGCGTTTGGCGCCGGCGACGTCGACCGAAATGGGCAGGGCCGGTTGACCGCCACGCACCGTGGGACTCGTGTACCGGACTTGCCCGTCGACGAACACGCGAAATCCCACGCTGCCGCCTCCGTCGATCGCGTCATCTACGGCCAGTTCCGCTTGAAAGCGACGGAAAGGTTCGGCCAGGGCATAGGTCAGTCGCGACGCGCTGTGCGTGCCGAGCCCTTTGAGATAGAGATTGCCGCCGGATCGCAACATGCCGCCGAGCACGTTGCGGTCCACCTGATACGGCCAACTCAGGCTGAGATACGGGACATGGCGGTAGCCCTCGGGCTTGAGGTCGGACAGATACACGACCTGCCCGCCCAAAGGCTGCAGGAACACCAACTGCTTGGGCAAGGTGCTCCACGCGATCCCTCCGGGCAGCGTGATCTTGAGTGAGTTCTCTGCGATCACCAGCGATTCTGCGTGCAGACGCGTGCCCCCTCGAAAGCCAGCCCAGGCGCCGGAAGGCGAGGCTGGCGCGTCCGCGGTTGTCCGGCAGAGGATTGCGGCGACGCGACCGAGTTCCAGATCCAGCGGCCCAACGCCGCTTTGCAGGTGGACCTTTCCGTCCGCGATGTGCTGGACCGTGCCGGCCACGGCGTCGCCGTTGATCAGCACCACGCGATCCGCATCGCCTGACCGGGCGCGATCGACGAGTCGGTCGCGATCGCCGCGGTCGGCAGGCGGGTGCAACAGCAGGCCGGCCACCCGCGATCTTGGCAGTCGCACGCTGCCGAAGAGGACGGAATCGACGGAGAAATGCTTCTCGTCGCCGCTTTGCAGCGAGGCGGCCAGCAGACTTCCGTCGAAGAACACAACCCAAGGGCTGCTGGCAGTGTCCGAACATTGCCCCCACCATGCCAGCGCTGCGGCCGGCACTACGCGGCGCGAACCGGCCGCGTCAAAGGCGATCTGCCAGCGGTCGTCGACCGACACCAGGTCGGCACGAAACGGAGCGCCTTCCACAGGCACAGCGAGGGGGCTTTCCGCCTTCACCGGGGCTAGAAGGAGAAGGAGGATCAGGGAGGAGAGATGAACTCTGGTCCCCACGCTCCGCGTGGGAATCTCATTCTTCCGACGCTCCGCGTCGAACGAAGCGAGGCAGAGCGTCGCAGGCCAGTGCGTTCCCGCGCGGAGCGTGGGAACGAGGGTAACCGCGCAAGTCCTGTTCATCATTCATCGTGTACGCCTTGTCCGCCCTCCGCCTTTTCCTTCCCTCCCTTTGCCTCGTACCGCCACGCGTGCCAGACCAGAAGGATTGCTCCGCAGACGAGAAGGCTATCGGCGATATTGAAGTTTGGCCAGGTGTGGCCGTAGATCATCACGCGGATCCAATCGCGCACGGCGTGTACGAGATCGCCCGCGTGGTGCGGAGGGTAGTCGACCGGCCAGCGCAGGCCCGGCAGCCCGAGGCGATCGTAGAGGTTGCCCAGGATTCCGGCGAAGATGCACGCCAAAGCCACGGTCACCAGACGGTGGCGCGAGGTCTCGCCGCGCGCCATCCAGGCGAGGATCCCGATGCCGGCGGCAACGGAGAGGGCGATGAAAACCGGGACCCCGCCCTGTCCCATGCCGAAGAGCGCGCCTTCATTGAGGCTCGTTTGAAGTCCGACGCGGTCCTTCCAGATCCACTCGGTCACTCCGTTGAACGCCCCGAGGCGATCAAAGACCCACGCCTTGGTGGCCAAGTCAGCCGCACAGCCGCTTGCGGCGACGACCGCGAAGAGCAGGAACCGGTTTCCGAGAACCGCCTTCATGGCAGTTCTCCCGGGGTCAATCTTGTTCGTACTGGGAGGCACATTTCACGCACATGACGGCAAACGGGATGGCGTTGAGCCGCTTCTTGGGGATCTTCACGCCGCATTCCTCGCAGAGCCCGTAGGTGCCGTCTTCAATGCGTTCCAGCGCCGTCTCGATCTTACCCAGCGTCCCCTCCTC
>CAZFKF010001051.1:0-2696 GCA_964518805.1 uncultured Planctomycetaceae bacterium
CACCAGATCGATGCCCACGGTATGGTGTACGCCCATCATGCACGCCACCTTGAGCTTCGTGCCCACGCCATCGGTGCACGAGACAAGGACCGGATCGCGGTACTTGCGGGCGAACAGCGGGCTGGCGAAATCCAACTCGAAGAGGCCCGCGAACCCCTGGTCCAGGCGTATCACGCGGGGTGTATAGGTGCGGCCCAAGAGGCGGGGCAACCGCTGCATCGCCTCGTCGTACAGGTCCAAGTCGACGCCCGCGTCTTTGTAGGTTGCTTTAGCCATGCTGCTTGTCCAGGGAGAGAAACCAACGTGCCTTGATTCTAACCGCCCACGGGGGTGGACGAAAAGCCGGCGAAGCGGTATCCGCGGCGGGGCTTGGGCTTTGGAACCTTGGCCCAGCGGCCCAAGTGACGCAGCCCCCAAGACCGAAGCCCCAGCGCGGGCCGGCCGCCGTCGCGCCGGCCGCGCAAACCACCATTCGGAGGGAATCGCTTGACACTGCGGTGGCCTATTGCGACACTAACCAGTCCGGCTTGGAGTTGAGAAAAGGGCGAAGTCAGTTCAGAAGGAGAAACCTAATGAGATTTGCATCCCCCAAGGTCTTTGGTTGTCTGGCGGTGGTCGCGCTCGTGTTCGTCGCGTCGATGGCGGCCGTGGCGGCAGAACCACCGGCGGCACCCAAGGTTTCGACTTTCGCTCCGGCCAAGGACGTCGCCTCTCAGATCGACGCCTATGTGGCCCGCCTGGAGGAGTCGGTCGAGACGGAAGACGCGTACAAGGAGGCCGAGGCCAAGGTGGGTAAGGATGCCAACACGATGATCCTCTTAGCTCTGGCGGCCGGATTGCACGACGAAGACTGCAAGTATAAGGCAGCCGCCCCGGCCGTCGTCAAAGCCGCCCAGGAATTGGCCAAGGCCAAGGGATTCGCGGCTGCGAAGGCCGGCGTGGCCGCGGTGAAGAAAGCGTTGGAGTCGACCGAGGGGAATGCCGCCGAACTCAAGTGGGTGAAATCGGCCTCGCTCGACGACCTCATGAAGCAGGTGCCGTTGATCAACAGCCGGCTGAAGCGGAACCTCAAGGGCGACAAGCTCAAGAGCAAGGCCAAGGACAACGCTGGCGACTCGGCTACCCTGGCGGTCATCGCCCAGGGATCCATGGCTGACACCTCGGAGGCCAAGAACGACGAAGACGTGAAGAAATGGTTCGGCTTTTGTGTCCAGATGCGCGACGCCGCGGCTGCCTTGAACAAAGCGGTCCACAGCGCTGACAACGCGGGCGCCGAGAAGGCCCTCAGCGCCTTGAACCAAAGCTGCGACGACTGTCACGCCGTGTTCCACAAAGAGGGAACCAAAGAGAGCGAAGAGTAGCACGACGTTGCGGCTTGGCTCGGTGGTGACAACCTGGGAGCCAACCGCACCCCGCTTCTAGCAGATCGACGCGCGGACGGCAGGCGGTTCAGGACCGGCTGCCGTCCGCTTTTCTTGGTCCAGAGCAAATTCCCGCCCGGCGGCCGATTTCTTCGCGGATTCTTAAAGTCGCCGCGATCGGAGCGAGGTGGCGTGCGCGCAGGGCGATAATGCCGATTGACCGGGCGATCCCGGCACAACTCCATTTCACAACAGGAGTTACCGAAGAATATGCACTGGAATTCTGACGCTGTTCCTGCAATTGTCGTATTGTTTTTTGGCGTTGCAACCACGAACTGGCCCACGGATGTAGTATGGCTACTGATTTGCACGCTTGGTCTCCACCCGATGTAAGTCTCTTGCTGGGACATCCCTACACCCCGCCACCTATGTTCGAGCGTCCTCCATCCCTAAGGTTCTCGCACGCCCTTCCGTATGGGGCGATCCTCCACGACGATGGGGTGCAGTTTACCGTTTTTAGCCGCTCGGCGGCGCGGATGCGCGTGCTGCTGTACGATCGGGTGGACGCCCTCGAGCCGGGTGAAATCATCGATTTCGATCCCGATCTGAACCGTTGGGGCGATGTCTGGAGCGTGTTTGTACCGGGCATGGGAGCAGGACAGCTCTATCACTTCCAGGCCGACGGCCCCTATGCGCCGGAACTGGGGCACCTCTTTCACCCGCGGGCCCGCCTGATCGATCCGTACGCCAAAGCCCTGGCAGGCAATTTCCTGCCTGCCCACGACGGCGTCCTCCGACCGCCCAAGTGCGTGGTCGTCGACGACGAGTTCGACTGGAAAGAAGACCGCCATTTGCGGCGACCGCTCTCCGAGAGCGTGATCTACGAGATGCATATCGGCGGCTTCACGCGCTCGCGCACGGGCAAAGCGAAACACCCCGGAACGTATCGCGGGGTGATCGAGAAGATTCCCTATCTGCAATCGTTGGGCGTGACCGCGGTGGAGTTGATGCCGGTCCACGAATTCCCCATCAACGACTGCCTAGGCAACACGCCCGAACGACAGAACTACTGGGGTTACGACCCGCTGGCCTTCTTCGCCCCGCATCGCGGCTACGCTGCCAGCGACCAACCGGGCTGCCAGGTCCGCGAGTTCAAGGAAATGGTGCAGGCCTTGCACCGCGCCGGCATCGAGGTGATCCTCGATGTGGTCTTCAACCACACGGCCGAAGGAAACGAGAACGGGCCGATCCTGAGCCTCAAGGGCCTGGAGAATCGCGTCTACTACATGCTCGACCACGGCCGCAAGTACAAGAACTACAGCGGCTGCGGCAATA
>CAZFKF010001052.1:0-2694 GCA_964518805.1 uncultured Planctomycetaceae bacterium
CCCCCTTCGATCCCCGTGGCCCAGGCGCGCTCTTCCGGCGTGCTGCCCATCATGAATTCGCCGGGCGGGATGTAGACGACTTCCAGGGTTACGCCGCCTCCGAGATCGACCTGTTTCGTTGTGCCTTTGGCCGGCTCGCCGGCGTGCGTCGCACCGACCGGAAAACCAAGCCCGAAGACGGCAGCGACGATCGTTAGGGCCGACACAATCCGCGCACGAGTTGGGGAACGTCCGGTGACGGTCTCTCGGGGCCATGCTATGGGCTGCGGTTCAGTTCTTTGCGTGTTGGCAGTCATGGCATCTCCTTTCGTTGTCCGAAATTGTTGGGAGGCTTGATCGTTAGGATCACCAACTTCGCGCTCGATCATCTGGGCCCCCATCTTACCAGCTCGTCCGCCGGAGAGCCATTACCGTCTTGAGACCCTCCGGTGCTGGACCCGGGCGGGCATGCCTCGGTACAATCGGTGCCCAAGAGAGCCTGCCTGGCGGATCCGCGGCAACGCCCGCATGGGCATCGGCTGGATTCGGGGGACGTATGTATCGCCGACCGACTTGCCTACGAACAAGTCGACTCCGCGCGTTGTGAAGGAATCGCTCATGCATCACGAACGACTTGGATTGAAAGCTCGCACGGTCCTCAAACGATGGACGCGGCTGTTCCTATTATCGATCCTGGCTGTTCCGCACGCGAGTCCGGGGCAGGAGCCGCCGGATACGAACTACGACGAGTCGAAAGTGCCGAAGTATGAATTGCCGGATCCTCTGGTGTGCCTCGACGGTCGGAAGGTCTCCGACGCGGCGATGTGGCGCCAGAAGCGGCGTCCGGAGATCCTGCGGGCCTTCGCCCAGCACGTCTATGGCCGGACTCCGGAGATCAAGACTCGCCTGCGCTTTGAAGCGATCGGCGCCAGTGCGAAGGTGTTCGATGGTCTGGCGACGCGGAAGCAGATTCGCATTCGATTGCTCGAATCGGACGACGCCCCTTGGATCGATCTGCTCTTGTATGTGCCAAACAACACCAGCGGACCGGCGCCGGCGTTCCTGGGTCTGAACTACGGCAATCAGGGAGTTCATCCCGATCCGGGGATCATCCCGTCCCGCAACGCGGTGTGTCAACGAGGTGAGCATGCTCAGCGTTGGCCGTTGGAAAGGTTGCTGAAGCGAGGCTACGCGGTCGCCTGTTTCCACGGCGGCGATATTGAGCTGGATCGCCACGGTTCGGGTTGCCGATTCACGAACGAGGGCTGGCAAAAGGGGATTCGACACCTCGTCCTGCGGCAAAGCGGACGGACGGAACTCGCCGACGACGAATGGGGTTCGATCGGGGCCTGGGCCTGGGGACTGAGCCGGGCGCTGGACTATCTCCAGACCGACCCAAGCATCGACGGAAACCGAGTGGCCGTGTTTGGGCACTCGCGAACCGGCAAAACGGCCTTGTGGGCGGGAGCGCAGGACGAGCGGTTCGCGCTGGTGATCTCGAACAATTCCGGGCAGGGCGGTGCCTCGTTGGCCCGGCGGCGCTATGGGGAAACCGTTGCGGCATCCTATTCGCTGTCGGGAATCTGGTATTGCCGCAACTACCAGAAGTACGGTGGCAACGAAGCAGCCCTGCCGGTCGACGCGCACCTGCTGATCGCCCTGATCGCTCCCAGGCCGGTGTACGTGGCGAGCGCCGACAAGGACCGCTGGGCCGATCCTCGCGGCGAGTTCCTCGCGGCCCGGCATGCCGAGCCGGTCTACGACTTGCTCGGACGCCCGGGGTTGGGAGTCGTCGACATGCCCGGCGTGGATCGGCCGGTCGGACGGACCATTGGATATCACATTCGCACCGGCGATCATGAGATCACGCCCTACGACTGGGGACACTACCTCGATTTCGCCGACAGGCATTTGCGTAAGCGCCGCGTTCTCTACAACTTCGATGGAGACTCGTGCCTCTCGACCAAGGCCGGCGGCAAGGGGCCGGTCCCGGTGAACGTCGACGACGTAAAGCGGCTGATCGAAGAGGTGGCCTACGAGGGAAGCCGCGTCGACACCGTGCTGGTCTGTGTCAACGCGCAGGTCATGTACTACCCAACCAAGGTCGGCACGATGCGCGGCACGCTGTCGACGCCCGAAGAACGAGCGAGATGGCCGGCGTCGGAGAAACAGCGGTTCGACAACGTGAAAGCGTTTTTCGACAAAGGTATTGATCCCTACGCGGTGATGCTGGCCGAAGCCAAGCGGCGAGGTCGCGAGGCGCTGCTCAGTTTTCGCATGAACGACGATCACGGCAACGATTTCCTGCGAACTCAATTCCTGGTCGATCACCCCGACTGGCGGCTGGGGACGGAGCAGTATCGCGGCAAGGGCGCGATGGACTTCGGCCGCGATGAGGTGCGCCAGTACACGTTTCGGCTGATCGAGGAAGCCGTGAACCGCTACGACTGCGACGGCATCGAGCTCGACTTCAACCGCTTTCCGACGTTCTTCAAGAATGGCACGACCGACGAGCCTGTCGCCAAGATGAACGCCTTGGTCCAGCGCGTTCGGACAATGCTCGACGAAGTGGGAACCAAGCGCGGGCGCCGGTTGGTGCTCGCCGTCCGCGTTCCCTCGAATTACGGCCGTACTCCTCCTACGCCCGAGACCTCGCGGCAACTCGGCTGCGACGTGCCCGCCTGGGCGAAACTCGGTTGGGTTGATTTTGTTGCG
>CAZFKF010001053.1:0-2694 GCA_964518805.1 uncultured Planctomycetaceae bacterium
CATCCCACGGCTGCGTTCTACCGCAAGTCGATCCTGGAGACGATCGGCGGATTCGATCCCTGGGTGGGCGATCGGTTGGCCGTTCTGGACGCGGGACTGATGCTTCGGCAGTTGGGGTGGATCACCGTGCTGGAGCCCAAATGCCGCGTCGTGGTGCCGCGCCAGGGCCTCCTGCCCGGCGGTGCTTTCTGCCAGGCCATGGAAGCCGAACGGTTGTTCTGGCGCTGGGCGCCGCTCGTCGGGCGATTCCGCTCGATCCTGTCGCACGGGGTGTTCGTGACCGGAGAAGCGATCCGCAGCCTCTTCAACCTGTCGATCCTGCCGCGTTGGGCCGGAAGGATCGCCGGCGCTATGGCTGCCGCCGTCGCGCCGGCACACGGTCGACCTGTCGACCGATTACGGGACGCGCAGGGCGCCGAGTCGACGCCCCGCCCCGACGGGCCGCATTTTCGTTTGGAACAGGCCAGCCCCAACCGTTCGCATGGAGATCGCCGCAAACGCGCGGGATAAGCGGCAGATCCGCGGCGGTCGCTCTCAACCGGCGGCCGATTCCACCGGCGACGGGACGATTGGAATCGCGCCGGTGGCGTGTTCCTCGCCAAGATCGTCCCCGTCGGTAGCTCCCACCGCACGCTGGTCGTGTCCCGCGGCGGTTCGCCGAAGGGCCGGATAGAATAGCTCGACTGCCGCACGAAATTGTTCGAGCCTTGGCGGGGCCTCGTCGCCATCCAAGTCCGACTGGAATTTGTCGTGCAGTTCATAGACCTGGTGGCGTCCCTGCGGCCAGCGCACCGTCATGACGTCGTTGATTTCGTTGAGCAATTGGTAAATCCGCGCCCGGGTCAAGCCAAGTCCGCGGGCCGCCTGGCGCACGCTCGTCACGGGCCCGTGGATTCCCAAGCGATTTTCCGCAAGTTGGATGATCTGGCGCGAGGCGTCGCGCCGGATCTGGCTCAGAAGCGGCTCGACGAAGCGTGCGCGGATCTCTTCGTCGCCAGGCACCTCCGGTCGCTGGAGGGTCTGGCCGATCCATGCCTCGACCGAATCAATCAGCCGCGGCACGATGCGGACCACGAGGTGGTCCTGCGCCCCGATCTGGGAGATCAAGGTGTGAACGCCGTGAAATACCCCGAGGATCGCGTGCACGCGCTTCTCGCCGTGCGTCTTCATAGCGCGTATTTCGGCAAGGGTCTTATCGGCATACACCTCCAGCGGCGTGCTCCAGATGACGCGGGTCATGTCCTTGAGGCTGGGCGCCAGCCTGCCCAAGGGTTCCTTGCCGAAGCCATGCTTCAACACGGACTCTCGCCATTGCGCCCAAACCAATTCCGAGACGTCGGTTGGGTCGAACCCATTGCCGTTGGAGAGGACGGCCGTTCCCAGCTTGAAGCCATCGGGTGAAATCGCAAGATCGCTCGGCAGCGCAGACGGATCGGTATTGGCCACGCGCGCCAAGAGCTTCACGAACGACCGCATCTTCTTCTGTCCGATTCCGGGCGTGGCGGCCAACTCCGAATAGGGCGTTTCAAGCAGCTCGCCAAGAGGCCGCCCCAGAAACGCCAAGGGAAGCCGACGGTCGGTGGGCAGGGTCCAATAGGCCAGGGGACGCTCTAAATGACGGGCGAACGGACCGCTAACCAACATGCGGCGGAGCGTGTCGAAGCGGCTGGTCAACTGGAGCTGTTCCACCGATGCGGACTTGATCGTCTTCATCAGTACTTCACTTCCTCGTGCCGGTCCCTTGCCCTGTTCGGGGACACGGCTGGCGGATCGGGGTAAATACACGGTGTCGTACGCGATTCGCATGCCCGGGCTATTGTTGCATGGGCCAGACCGGGCGGTCAAGCCGCTCAAGATATTTCCCGAGAAAAATGGGCGAAACTGGGGCGATTACACCTTGCGTGACAAGAAACGCAGCCTCACCCGATATTCCGAGTGTCGCCACAAGTATTTGCTGTATAATGAGTTGTGGCGCACGCGCGAATCGCGCGGCAATCGCGGTTCGACGGGGGGTGACAGAGCGTCTCCGGCACGCAGCGCGGGCCCCAGCCCGTTCCGGCGTACCAGGCCGGCGTCTGCAAGCTATGGAATCGGCCTAGGGTGCGATTACCCCGTGCTTCGCGTCGTTCGGGCCGGCTTCCCGAGCTGCGCATCCGTCTCTTCGAGCTTGAATCGCACGCTGACGACCGAGTGTTTCTTCGGACCGGGACGGTACTTGATATACGTGGTCGCCACGATCGTGCCGTCCGGCAACTGCTCCAGGCCGGGATAGCCGCAGTCGCCTCCCGCATAGCTATGAAGCAGTTTGATGCGGTACTGGCCGGGAAGTCCCTTGCGCACGTCCTCGTACGTGCCAACCCAGGCGACGAAGTGCCCAAGCGTTGGGCTCTTGGGCGCTTGGTCGCGGAACGCCACCACCAGACGGCCGTCCTGGGCATCGAGGTGCATGTGGCGGTCGCCGGTCAGTCCCCACGGGGTGTCGACCGGATCGCTCCACGTCTTGCCCTCGTCGCGGCTGAGCATCATCAAGCTGCGGCCCTTGTGCGTGTTCTCCCGCATCAGGCAGCAGAGTTCCTTGCCGTCGGGCGAACGAAATGCGCACGGCTCGCATGGGTCCTTGCCTGCGACTCTGGCCACCACGCGTGGCTCGGACCACGTCAGGCCGCCGTCGGCACTTGCGGTTTGCAGCACTTC
>CAZFKF010001054.1:0-2687 GCA_964518805.1 uncultured Planctomycetaceae bacterium
GAGGGGTAAAGCACTATCAGCTCACCCACGACTTCCTGGTCCCTTCGGTGCGCGAGTGGCTGACACGCAAACAGAAGGAGACTCGCCGCGGCCGGGCGGAACTGCGCCTGGCGGATCGGGCGGGGCTGTGGACCGGCACACGGGAGAATAAACAACTGCCGACCCTGCTGGAGACGGCGCAGATTCTCGCCCTCACCCGGCGTGCGAAATGGACCGCTCCGCAGCGAGACATGATGCGAAAGGCGTTTCGCGTCCACGCCGGGCGTTTGCTGGCCGTGGGGACGATGGCCGCGGTCCTGATTGCGGCAGCGCTGGTCCAGAGCGACCGCATGCGCAGCGAGGTTCGCGCCCGGCACGTGGAGGGGTTGGTGGTACAATTGTGCGTTGCGGACGTCGGGCGGGTGTCGGAAATCATCGACGCCATGGTTCCCTACCGCGCGTTGTGGGAGCCGTCGCTGTCCGATCTCGTGGAAGACCCCAGCGCGGGCGAAACGCAGCGCCTGCGCGCCGCGCTGGCCCTGCTCGAGACCGCCGACGACCAGCAACGGCAGGCCATGCTCGATTGCCTCCGGCAGTGGTCCCTGGCCGTGGATGCTCGGACGTTGGGCCTTGTCCGCACCCGCCTGATGCCCTATCGAGCGACGGTCGTGGAGCCCTTGTGGCGAACTGCCGTCGATGAGCAGCTCGACCCATCAGCCCGTCTTCGGGTCGATTGCCTGCTCGCGGGGTTCGATCCAGGCAACGAGCGGTGGGCCCAGATCGGGGCGACGGTCGCCTTTGCCCTGCTTGCCGCCGATCCGCTGGAGATGGACCACTGGGCAAGCCTCCTCCGCCCCGTTGCGGTGCAACTGATCGAGCCGCTGCGTCAGGTCTTTTCCGCCCCGTCGGGAAAGTCCTCGGACCGCGTGGCAGCGGCCCGCATTCTCGGCCAGTATGCCGATTCGGCGCTGCTGGGCCAACTGTTGCTCGCGGCCGACGCGTCGCAGTATCCGATGTTGCTGCCCAGGGCCTCGTCCGAGGCCGCCGCTCTCACTCCCGCTCTGGTCGACGCGGTCCGCCGGGACGATGCGGACGACTTGAATCCGGCATCGCTGTGCGGAGTCGAGAGGCGGCGCAATGCGGCCATCGCGCTGATGCACCTCGGGCAGGCGCAGCACGTCTGGCCGCTCCTGGCAGCCTCGAAGAATCCCACGTTGCGGACCATGCTGATCCTCGATATGCATCCATTCGGCGTTCCACCCGGCGTGCTCGTCGCCGGTTGGAATGCCAACGACGACCCGACCGTGCGTCAAGCCATCGCGCTGGCCGTCGAGCCGTACCGGGGGCACGGGCTGCCGGAACGCATGGAAAAGCGGGTGGTCGACTATTGCCTTGCCGCGCTCAAGGGTCCCCAGCAGGCGGAACGCAGCGCCGCGCAGTGGCTCCTCACGCGGTGGGGGCGAACCGAGCAGGTCGAGGAGACCCTCCGAAGCCTCGCCGGTCAATCGAAGGGCGACTGGCAGACGACTCGCCAGGGGCACGTGCTGCGCGTCTTCCGCGGTCCGGTGACGTTCATCATGGGGTCGCCGGACGATGAATCGGGCCGGGAACCGAGGGAGGTCCGACGCCCTCGGACCGTGCCGCGGAGCTTCGCCGTCGGCATTCAGCCGGTTACCGTGGAGGAATACCAGCGCTTCCACGCCGACGCCGTCTATGCCCGCGACGTCACTCCCGATCGCCACTGCCCGATGAGCAATTTGACCTGGCTGGACGCGGTCCGCTATTGCCGCTGGCTCAGCGAGCAGGAGGGAATTCCCGAGGAACAGATGTGCTATCCTCCCGTAGGCAAGATCGGTCCGGACCTCGTGCTCTCCAGCCAACTGTTTTCGCGAACGGGGTACCGGTTGCCCACGGAGGTCGAATGGGAGTTCGCGTGCCGGGCCAAAGCCGAAACGCGGTGGTTCTGTGGAGCCAACGAGGACCACTTGCAGCACTTCGCCTGGTTTGCGCTGAACAGCCAGGAGCGCCTGTGGCCAGTCGGGATGCTGCGTCCCAACGCTTTCGGGTTCTTCGACATGGGGGGGAACGTCGGCCAGTGGTGCCACAATGCGCTGGCCGATCCGGACCTGTACGAAGACGCGCCGCCCACGGAGGTGATTGGCCTCAAGGGAGAGCCCGTGGGCCAAACCAGCCACGCGTTTCGCGGCGGAGGATACCAGCGGACCTCGAAACGCCTTCGCTCCGCGCAGCGCTATTACTTTTCGCTGCCATCGGGGTTCAGTTATTCCGGTTTTCGTATTGCGCGCACGCTTTCTGAGTGACGGGGAATACTCCAAACACGTTTCTCTTGATGCGGGAGGAAAAGCCATGGTGTTGGTCGAGGTCGTTCTGGCGGCCGGCGTGCTGGCCATCGCATTTCTTGTCTATCGCGTGAGCGAGGAGCTTCGCGCGATGCGCTGCTCCGTCGAGGCGCTGGCGGAGTGCATATCGCACGGCACCCGAATTCAATTCGCCGGCTCAAGCCAACATGGCCACCGAGGGAGTCCGGCGAAGTGTTTTGCCATCTGGATGTGGGGCGGGACGCAGTGGGAATTGGATCACGGCTCCATTCCTCCGGACGCGGATCCCGGCCCTCCGCCGCCGTTTGCGGGCTCGTACCACGGGCAATGCGTGAAGACCGAGTGCCGGTAATGACGCTGCGCCGTCCC
>CAZFKF010001055.1:0-2685 GCA_964518805.1 uncultured Planctomycetaceae bacterium
ACGACGGCGACGGCGATCTGGATCTCTACGTGCTGTGCTATGGCCCCAATGAGTTCTATCGCAACAACGGCGACGGGACGTTTACCGACATCTCGGAGAAGTCCGGACTGGCCGACCCTCGTTGGAGCCTCCAGGCCGTCTGGTTCGACTACAACGGCGACGGCCGGTTGGACGTCTTCGTGGCGAACTACCTGGAGTATGACAAAGGCGCTTTCCGGGCGTTCTACGCGCCGACGGGGTACCCTGGCCCCTTGAGCTACCACGGCCAACCCGACGGCCTCTATCGCAACAACGGCGATGGCACGTTCACCGACGTGACCAAAGAGGCAGGCGTGTTCAACCCGGAGGGGCGCGGGATGGGCGCGACCGTGGCCGACTTCGACAACGACGGACGTCTCGACATCCTGGTCACCAACGACGCCATGGCCAACGACTTCTTCCACAATACGGGCAAAGGCACGTTTGTGGAAGAGGCGATGCCCCGCGGAATTGCGTTCGGCGAGGCCGGACAAGGCGTCTCGCACATGGGGCCGGCGGTCGGCGACGTGGATCGGGACGGCCGGCTGGACGTCTTCATTCCCGACATGGATTATAGCTGCCTGCTGATGAATCGCGGCGACTTCTTCGAAGACCGCACCGCGGCGGCCGGTCTGACGGTCATTTGCGGCCAGTACATCGGCTGGGGCGCCATTCTTTTCGATTACGACAACGACGGCTACGTCGACGTCTACGTCGCCAACGGCGACGCCCACAAGGAATTCCCGGACGAAGCGGTGCTGGTGCGCAACGACGGCAAGGGGAATTTCGTCGACGTGGCCAAGCAGTCGGGCGATTACTTCCACCACAAATACGTCAGCCGCGGGGCGACGTGGGGCGACATCGACAACGACGGCGACCTGGACCTGATCGTGTTCAACCTCAACGACTCGCCGCGCCTGCTGCGAAACGACGGCGGCAACCGAAACCACTGGCTGACGATCGAGGCCAGGCTTTCCACCGGCAAGTCGGATGCCATCGGCGCCCGGATCGCGGTCATTTCGGGCGGCTTGCGGCAGTTCCAGGACCTCATTCCCGTTCGAGGCTACCTGTCCCAAGGCGATCCGCGAATGCACTTTGGCCTCGGCAAGGCGGGCAAGGCCGACCGCGTCGAGATCCGCTGGCCCAACGGCAAGACGACCGAACTGCGGGAAGTCGGCGCAAACCAGATGCTTCGTGTCGTTCAGCCGGCAAAGTGATTGTGGAGTAGCACCGAGATGCGTCATCGGGTTGTGTTGGTCGTTTTCGGCACGGCGGTCTCGTTGGCCGCGCTTGGTCCCGGGGTCGCGAACGCTGCCCCCCCCAGCGCGCGCCAGCCGGTGTTCGTCGGCGCCAAGGCGTGCGGCGAGTGCCACGACGGCAAGGCGATGGGCAATCAGTTCAGCACCTGGCTCCACACCAGGCACGCCAAGGCCTACACGAGTCTGGCCAAGCCCGAGGCCAGGCAGATCGCCAAGTGGAGCGGCATCACCACCGAGCCGCAAGAGTCGGCCATGTGCCTGGGGTGCCACGCCACCGGGGCCGAGGCCGAACCGTGGGAGAAGGACCCGGCCTTCTTCCTCAAAGACGGAATCCAGTGCGAGAAGTGCCACGGTCCCGGCAGCGAGTACATGGACGCCAAGGTGATGACGAATCGCAAGGCCGCCATGATGGCCGGCCTCAACATGCCGGCGAAGGACGATTGCGCGAAATGCCATTGCGAGAAGGGATCGCACCGGATGGTGCTCGGCCCCAAGTCGTTCGATCTCGAAAAGGCGTGGCATGCCATCGCCCATCCCACGCCGACGGATTGGCAATTGAAGAAGCTCGAAACGCCGCAGCCGGCCATCACGAAAGATGCGCCCGCCAGGTACACCGGCGCGGCCGCTTGCGCCGGGTGCCACAGCGGCGACCAGAAGGGTTTCCAGTACAGCAAGTGGCGGGCAAGCAAGCACGCCGAGGCCTACGCCAGCCTCGCAACCGCGCGGGCCCTGGAGATTGCCGCCCAGATGAAGGTACCGGGCGACCCGCGCACCAGGAACGAATGCCTCAAGTGCCATGCGACCGCCCACCACGAACCGGCCGGCGGATGCCTGGAGACCTACAGCGTCCACGAGGGCGTGAGTTGCGAGGCGTGCCACGGGGCGGGCAGCGAGTACTCGCCGGAAGCCGTGATGAAGGATCGGGCCGCGGCAACGGCGGCGGGCCTGAAGAAGATCGGCCCCGAGACCTGCCTGGCATGCCACGCCAACGCCCACGGAAAGCCGTTCGATTATACCACCGCCCTTCAGGCCATCGCCCACCCGACGATCGCCCCCAAGATCAAGATCGAGCCGCGCTACAAGACGCCGCTAAACCTGGCTCTGCGCCCGGACGGCAAGGAACTCTACGTCACCTGCGAATCGTCCTATTCGGTCGCCGTCGTCGACCCCGCGTCAAGAAAGAAGACGGCCGAAATCCCCGTCGGCGGGCATCCCATGGACGTCACCTTCGCCCCCGACGGCCGACGGGCGTATGTGAGCAACCGGCTCGACGATTCCGTTTCCGTTATCGACGTCGCCAGTCGGAAGGTGGTCGCCACTGTTCCCGTGGGCGACGAGCCTCACGGCGTTTTGACCGATCGGGCCGGCAAGCACCTCTACGTGTTGAACACCTCGGCCGACAGCATTT
>CAZFKF010001056.1:0-2684 GCA_964518805.1 uncultured Planctomycetaceae bacterium
CCGGTATGTCCGCGTGAGGTAAACGAGGGCCCAGAAGTCGTAAAGGCCGTGAACGAGGGCCGGCACCAGCAGATTTCCCGTGACAATCCACAAGCCCCCCAGATACAGACCAATCGCTGTCGCAAGCACAGCGTAGGTGAAGGTCAGCCAGTGCAAAGCTCCGAATAGAACGCTTGCCACGAAAAGCCCCACGATCATCCCAGCCGGAGCGACGAACCACTGGGCGATGCACGTCTGGATCACGCCTCGAAAGAGCAATTCTTCTCCGAAGCCGGCAAACGCAGCGATAATGGCGAATTCCCAGACCCGGCTTCGGGCGAACACCGGCAGGATCTTCCCTCTCACAAGTTCGAGCAGCTCGCGAAGCGGGGGCCATGGCGAGCGGAGGCATAACCACATAACCCCCACCAGAGGAAGCGTCGCAGAGAGTGCCCACAAAGCCGCTTGCACGTTCCAGGCGATCCGTTCGGCCGGTGGATCGCCGATGAGCCAGCCCAAGCCGATCGCAACGAGTCCGATTCCCCCTTCCACGACGATCGCGAAAAGGCACGGATTCGGCGGCGACAGATTCGGTTCTTCCATGGCGTCTCGGCCGTCTGAATTCGCGCGAACAACTTGATTATAGGAGAACAGTAGACTCACTGAGAGAGGGGCTCACCATTCCGGGAGCACGTCTACTACAACCGTTGTGTAATGTTGATTGCACAATTAGAAGGGTACTCCTTGACGCACTATCAGTGGGCGGCTAGATTCATTCGTTTCTCTTCCTGCCGATTTGCGCCACCAAGAGCGAGGGAGTTAACCATGGCTAAGAAGTACGTTTACTACTTTGGACCTGATGAATCCGAGGGTGATGCTTCGATGAAAAACACCCTGGGGGGCAAAGGAGCTAACTTGGCTGAAATGGCTAAGTTAGGACTCCCGGTGCCCGCCGGATTCACGATCAGCACCGGATATTGCGAGGTCTACCTCAACGAAGGGCGAAAGTTCACTGAGTCGCTCAAGAAAGAGGTGCTGAAGGCCCTGAAGAAGGTCGAAGCCGCCATGGGCATGAAGTACGGCGACAAACAGAACGCCCTTCTGGTGTCCTGCCGTTCGGGCGCTCGCAAGTCGATGCCTGGCATGATGGAGACGGTCCTCAATGTGGGCCTCTGTTCGGCCACGATTCCCGGGTTGATCGAGAAGACCGGCAATCCGCGCTTCGTCTATGACGCCTATCGCCGGCTGATCATGATGTATTCCGACGTCGTGATGGAAAAGGCGGAAGACATCGAGCCCGCCGAAGGCCAGGGAATCCGCGTCCAATTGGAGCGGATCATGCACCACATGAAGGACTCGAAGGGTTACAAGGGCGACACCGACCTGACGGCCGACGACCTGAAGCAGCTCTGCCAGGAATTCTGCGCTAAGGTCAAGGAAGTCCTCGGACACGAGTTCCCCGACGACCCCTTGGAGCAGCTTTGGGGCGGCATCGGGGCGGTGTTCAAGAGCTGGAACGGCCGCCGGGCGTTTTCTTACCGGAAGATCGAAGGCATTCCGCACGAGTGGGGCACTGCCTGCAACGTGCAGAGCATGGTCTTCGGCAACATGGGCAGCTCGTCGGCCACCGGAGTGGCGTTCAGCCGCAACCCGGCCACGGGCGAGGCCAAGTTCTACGGCGAGTGGCTCGTCAACGCCCAGGGCGAAGACGTGGTGGCCGGAATCCGCACGCCCAACCCGCTCAACGAAGCCACCAAGAACGAACAGAACAAGCACTTGCCTTCTTTGGAGACCGACATGCCTGAGTTGTACAAGCAGCTCGACGGCATCCGGGCGAGACTCGAATCGCACTACAAGGACATGCAGGACATCGAGTTCACGATCCAGGAAGGCAAGCTCTACATGCTCCAGTGCCGCAACGGCAAGCGGACCGGCACGGCGGCGTTGAACATGGCCATGGACATGTTGGGCGAAGGTTTAATCGACGAGAAGACGGCAATCCTCCGCGTCGAGCCCTCGCAGTTGGACGAGCTCCTGCACCCCGTTCTCGACCCCACTGACGAAAAGAAGCACGAGCCGATCACCCGCGGCCTGCCGGCCGGGCCCGGCGGGGCGGTCGGCGGGGTGGTCTTCACCTCGGCCGACGCCGTCGAGGCGGCTGCACAAGGCAAGAAGGTTATCCTCGTGCGCGAAGAGACCAATCCGGAGGACGTCGAGGGGATGCGCGCCGCGCAGGGGATTCTTACCGCTCGCGGCGGTATGACGAGCCACGCCGCTTTGGTTGCCCGCGGCTGGGGCAAGTGCTGCATCGTGGGCGCCGGCGAGTTGAAGATCGATCTGGCCACGAAAGTGCTCAAGGTCGGCGGTCAGGCGTACCAAGAGGGCGACGTGCTGACGCTCAACGGCTCCAAGGGCCTGGTGTATGCCGGCGCGGTGAAGATGATGGATGCCTCGGAAAACCCGCGCTTCGCCGAGTTCATGAAGCTGGTCGACAGGCACCGCAAGCTGGGCGTGCGGACCAATGCCGACACGCCGGCAGATGCCCGCGTGGCACGCGCCTTCGGCGCGGAAGGGATCGGCCTGTTCCGCACCGAGCATATGTTCTACGGCGAGGGCTCGGACGAGCCCCTATTCGTGCTCCGCAAGATGATCCTCAGCAACACCGTCGAGGAGCGCCAGGCCGCGGTCAACGAGCTTTTCCCGTT
>CAZFKF010001057.1:0-2682 GCA_964518805.1 uncultured Planctomycetaceae bacterium
CGAGGTCCAGTGGGGCGCCAGGGCGGCAAAGGCGGCCCAGCAGTTGGGCGTCGAGGCGATCCGCATCGACGTCGTGCCGCACAAGACCGACCCCTCCAAGTTCCTGAGTTTCGCCATCGTCACGTTGAAGAAGCTGATGGAGGCCACCGAGGCGACGGGCGTCGCCTTCGGGATCGAGAACCACGGTGGCACGACCAACAACCCCGAGTTCCTCGCCGCCTTGTTCGACGGCGTGGGCTCGCCTCGGTTGGGGCTGACGCTCGATACCGGCAACTTCTACTGGTACGGTCACCCGTTGTCGAAGGTGCATGAGTTCTTCGAGACCTTTGCCTCGCGCGTGTTCCACACGCACTGCAAAAGCATTGGTTTCCCCGAAAGCGAGCGCGAGAAGAAGCGGCCCATGGGCTGGAAGTACGAAGAGTACACCTGCCCGATCGACAAGGGAGACATCGACTTCCGCCGCCTCGTGGGCATCCTTCGCAAAGCGGGCTACAGCAACGACCTTTGCGTCGAGGACGAGTCGTTAGGCCGATTCCCAACATCCCAGCGCGCCTCGGTGGTCGCCCGCGAATTGCAGTATCTGAGGGGACTACTTGGTTGAACGCAGACAGGCCGGGCATACCGGGGCGGGCACGGTCTCGACGCGGACAATTGCTCAGGCGATACACCGTTTGGCTCGACGTGCTCACCTGCGCCCCCCTCTCCAGATGGACGGGAGAGGGGCGAGCGGACATGCTGACACAATTCCGGGGCACTTCCGGGAAGGCCGCTAATAGGACCGCTCACCCCCAGGAGGCGCCCAAGGGGCGTCTGCTGGGAACATGCGGACCGAGATCCCGCCCGGTTCATCATGCGGCGTTTGTGGAGACTGGCAGAAATCGACCAGGTCGATATGGCACGTGCCGTCCGTCCACCCAACGCAGGGCTTCGCCGTGCCCGCGAAGCAGAAGCTTTGACTCAGCGAGCCGATCGCCTGGCCGACATCCACCAACTCTTGCACGACCTGGTTGCGGAGCGAGACCATGCCAACGATCAAGCCGATGACCAGAATCGTAGCGATCAAGACCAGTTCTGCCGAAACAATGAACCCCCTCTCATCATCCCACAGACTGCGAAGCATCCTCATAGGTGTATTCCCCGAAACAAGACCTGAACGGCGTTTTACCCACACAAGAACAGCACCCCCAGCCGCGGCTGTCGTCGGTCACGGCCCGCCCTGCCAATCCCACCGCCGTCGCGGTCGAGACGTTGGCCTACTCTCTCGCGGATCGTGACCGTTGCCGTCCTTCCATGTTTTCAGTGTAATCAGGCGCTCCGTTGTTCCATCGCATCTTCTCTGCGATACACCCGTAGACTGTTGAGCGGAAGCCGCATAATCGATACCAAGCGAATGGCCTGTACCGCTCTGCCCGCGATCGGGGTGTAGCGTGGAAATTCCGTTCGGCGATGCCGGGAGACGTCGAGCATCTGGCGGGCCTGAGCGCGATCCAGTAGAAGGTAGTACTGAACGTTTTTTCATGGTTGGCCTCCCCACGTTCGCGCGTCGGCTTTACTCGCACCATGGCCGTCGCGTATGCTTGAGGTCTCGCGAGGGCCGTGTTGCGCGGGTCGGCCAAACGGTGCGGCTCAGCAGCGGGCCCGGCTGCCTGTCTGGGCACGAGGCGCCCCGGCTTGTTTGGGAAGAAGCAGGGCACACACGCGGCCACCGAGGAAAGGTTGCAGATGATGAGATACGCTTGCGGAACGGTCTTCTTGCTGGCCCTCTATGGCACGGTTGTGGATCTTGCTTTGAGCGGCGAAACGCGCGGCGCTCGGGCCCAGCAGTCGGTCAACTATGCCCGGCCGTTTGAGCCGCCCACGCACCCGGCTTTGATCTCGCTGCCGCCGGGCGCCGTGGAACCCCAGGGCTGGTTGCGCGATTGGTGCCAGGCCGCGAAGGACGGCTTCACCGGTCACATGGACGAGTACGACGACGATTTCAAGCGGGCGTGGGCCGCTGACTTCAAGATGACCGGCGAGCGTCTGTTCTGGTACAAGGGCGCGTGGCCTTACGAAGGGGGCGGCTATTGGTTCGACGGCCTGGTCCGGTTGGGCTACGCCTTGCACGACGAGGGGCTCATCCAACTGGCGAAGCGGCGTTTGGACGCAGTCGCGAACAACATGAACGCCGACGGACTGCTGTTCCTCTGGTGGCTCAAACGCGACAATCGCGACGACCGGAAGGCCGTGGCCGCCGCCTTGGAGGGTTGGCCGCTCTGGGCGTGCGGGCTGCTGGGGCGGGCCATGAGCGGCTACTACGCGGCGTCGCATGACAATCGCATCCTGCAATCGCTCCAAGCGGCTTACGGTGCCGACCCCGACTGCCTGCGGTCGATTACCGGCAGCGTGTCGAATCTCTGGCCGGCCTTCGACACGTATACATGGACGGGAAACGGGAAGATCGCCGCCGCGCTGGATGCGATGTTCAAGGAGGGGAACACAGCGCTATTGCCGAGCGTGCGCCGCTACAGCAAGGCGCCGAGCCTGGCGCCGGGAACGACGGTGGACAACGCCCACGTGGTCGAGTTCATCGAGGGCACGACGCCGTGGGCCGTGGGCTATTTGTGGACCGGCAAGGCGGAGTACCTGCAGGCTGCCGTCGGCTGGCACGACCTGCTGGAGCGGATCGCGATGCAGCCCCAC
>CAZFKF010001058.1:0-2680 GCA_964518805.1 uncultured Planctomycetaceae bacterium
CTACGTTCAGCGGGAGCATGGTAGCCAGCGCGAAGCTCGCGGGCGTAATGCGGCAAACGCCCATCATCCTGCCCAAGCACGACGGGTTCTTGGCCACGACGCTGGCCGGCATTGCGGCGCTCGGCGTGCTGGCCGGGGTCGCTGCGGACTCGGCTCTGCTCGCTGCCTCGCTGGCGTTGATCGTGCTGTCGATCGCACTGGGCGTGGTCTTCTCGATCCGGATCGGCGGGGCCGACATGCCGGTGTTGATCTCGCTTCTCAATGCCACGGCCGGGCTGGCAGCCTCGTTCTGCGGCGTCATCATCCAGAATCGCCTGCTCATCGCTTGCGGCGCCACGGTCGCGGCCTCGGGCTCCATTCTTACCCACGTCATGTGCCAGGCGATGAACCGAAGCCTGCTGAAGGTGCTCGTCGCGGCGGATGTGAAGCCGGCGACGAATTCCGCCTTGGCCCACGAAGATGCGGCCCCCCTCCGGCAATCCTCGGCTGGGACAGAATCCCGGCAATCTCCGGGCCAGCCGGCGCTTGTGCTGGCCGTCGAGGCGGCCCGAAGCGCCAGAAGCGTCATCATCGTTCCGGGATACGGCATGGCGCTGGCCCACGCCCAATTCGAGGTGGCGAAGGTTGCCGGCCGGCTCACGGAAATGGGCAAGGGGGTCCGGTTCGCGATTCACCCGATCGCGGGACGGATGCCCGGGCACATGCACGTCTTGCTGGCCGAGGCCGAAGTCGATCCCGACACCCTCTTCGACCTGCGAGAGATCAACGCGGACTTCCAGAACACCGACCTGGTTCTGATCGTCGGCGCGTGCGACGTGGTCAATCCGGCGGCGATCGACGTGGAGGGCACGCCCATCTCGGGCATGCCGATCCTTGCCGCCCACGAAGCGAGGCAGATCGTGGTGTGCAACATGGACGAGAGACCAGGGTATTCGGGCGTGCAGAATCCGCTGTACGCCAACCCGAAAACGATCCTCCTGCTCGGCGATGCGAAGGTCACCGTCGGCCAGTTGCGGGAAGCCCTGGAGTGAGCGGGCCGGCTCTCACTTCTTCTCCGGATTCGCTTCGGGCCACATGGAGTCGATCAACTCGACCGTCCGGTCCACGAGCATCTGCCCGCCCTTCGGGCTGATGAGGTTGCTTTGCACGACCGCGCTGTAGCCGCCGCCGCGAACGGCCCTCTCCGTGGCCAGATAGCTGAGCGGACCTTCGGGGACCAATTGAATGAGGAAGGTCTGAGTCGCCCGGCTGCGGGCCTTCATCTGGATTCCGTAGTCGGTGAACAACTCGAAGGAGTTGGTGCAGACAACGGCGTCGCCGATGCGGAGCACGTGGATTTCGGCCGGCAGGGTGGGGTTGGGCTCCGTCTTTTGCTTCTCGTATCGCTCGAGGACCTTGTTGTGCCAGCGGTTTCGCATCTGGGTGGGGTTCTCCTTCTCGATCGCCGCCTTCACCTCGGCGTATTCCGCGTCGGTCACCAGACGCATGGGCAGATCGAGCTTTGCGACCTTGTGGATCAGCGGGACGCCGGAATGCCGGTCGTTCTGGACCGTCTCGAAGGTCTCGTCCACGGCGGCCACGATCCGCCGGGCGAGTTCCTCGACGCGCGTCAGCTTGCGCAACTGCCGCATCCGTTCCTCGGCCGCGTTGCGATACATGAGGTGTGGCGACGCATCGCCCGCCGCCGAGATCCACGCCAGCACGCACAGGTCGCTGCCGTGCCGCTTGCGCAGCGATTCGCGCACCGGATGCCAGAAATCGGCGTTGAGGTTGCTAAGCCCCTCGACCTCTTGCGCGGGGCAGGCCACGTTGACCGCCACGGCGATCAGCTTGCCCGCCTCGTTCCAGAAGAAGAGGGTGCCCACGTCATGATCCTCGAAGCCCTCCAGCCCGCGGAAGTCGGGCTGGGCCGTCTTGCCGTACATCACCGCACGGCCGTCGGCATATGTGGCTCGGCGGTTCTCGGCCACGGCGGCGTGGGCCAACCCGTAGGTGAAGCGGCCGGGTTTGCGCCCCTTCCATGCCTTCTCGATGGCCTCGGCAATCCGCTCGGCCGCCAGGTCGCAGTATTCTTCCACCTGCACGACCCCGTCTTTGGGAATGTCATAGACGCCGGGGCGCGTGACGGGCGCGGTATGCGTGTGCGTGGCGTTGAGGAACACCTTCTTCAGGTCGAGATCCGGAAGACGCGCGTGCGTCGCCTTCCGCACCCTGCCGAAGAGTTCGTCGGAGATGGCCACCAGGTCGCAAGAGACCATCACCGCCGCATCGAGCGAGCGGTCGCCTTCGCGCGATTCCAAGGCCAGCACGCTGGCCGTGACCGGCGTGTCGGCCTTCTGCGAGACGCGGAGGCCGAACTGGCCGTCGAGGGCAACGGGCCGGCTCGGCGCGATGTCGGCCTCCGCGACCCCGATGCTCAGCACGCCGGATGGGGCCGATGCACCGTCCTTCCCCAAGGCCGAGACCGAGAGCAGGGCGGCAACGACCGAAGACGCCAGGAATCCGCGGACGAGTTGCCGCCGCGAAAGGGAAGTGCCATTTCGATCCACGCCAAACCATGCATCGTTTCCCATCATCTCACCTGATCCCGTCGAGCCCAGGGGCGTTTAAGAACCGGTCCGCGCCGGAAGTCAGCCGAACCGCACTGCCGCTATTCTGGATGGGCGGTCGCGGCGGGTCC
>CAZFKF010001059.1:0-2678 GCA_964518805.1 uncultured Planctomycetaceae bacterium
CGAGTTCCATCACCCGCTGCTGTTGTTCCTCTCGACGCCGTAGCCAAGCATGCGGCACGTCGCTCTCATGCGCTGCTGTCGCCGCTAGCATCATCGCGGGCCGTCTGTAACGGTGGCGCAAGCTGTTACGGCCCTGCTCGGCGGTCACCGCCAACCGGTCCGGCGGGTCGCACGACACGTCGGCACGCAGCGAAAAAAACTTCAAAGAATTTTCCACGTCCTAACCTCTTGAAAAGCTTGCAGTAACGTTAGCGCGCCGCACGCCTGGTAAACTATTCCATTTGCCCAAGCGCCGATTATTTGCCACACTCTTGAAGAGAGTCCTTCCACGAGTTTGCGCTGCGCTGCCGTGGCGCAGCTAAGGTTTTGTCAGGACGACGAGCACAACATCATCCGATGCCGGGTGTTTCATCCGGCGGGGTCAACGAGCTATGGCAAACCGTTATGGTCTGGGTTGGTCGCTGGGGTTGGTACTTGTTTGCGCGCCGTGGGCTGCGGCGGGGGATTGCTGTTCCTCGCCTTCCGTGCCGATCGCAATCGTGCAGCCGAGCGTCACGTATCGGCTGGATTATCGAACCGCCTATGAGCCGCAAACGGTCACCACGTATCGCCTCGAATACGAGACCGTTTACGAGAACCGCGAGGTCACCTCGTACCGGCCGGTCTGGGAGACCCAGATGCAGGAACATCGCTACCAGGTGGCCCGCCAGGTCGCCGAGACCTCGGAGCGCGAGGAGCGTCGCACCGTCTGGCGCCCGGTGTGGGAGACGCAGTACCGCGATACCAGCTACGACCGCGTGCGTTACATCGAGGAGACGGCCGAGCGCGAGGAGCGTAGCACGGTCTGGCAGCAGGTCTGCGAAACGCAGGAGCGGCAGCAATGCCGCACGGTCCTCCGGCCCGTGACGCAAACCGAATACCGCACCCAATACTCGACGATGTACGAGCCGGTGACCACCTATCAGACGTATTACGCCGACCAAGGCGGGTTTGTCGATCAGGTCGCGCTGCGTCAGCCAGCGGTCTTCCGCAACAAACTGACGTGGTTGCCGGCCGCCACGGTCTTCGATCCTGCGACGAACATGGCCGTGCGCCAGCCCGGCGGGTTCCATTGGGTGCCACGCTATCACGCCGAAGTGCAACGCGTGTACCAGCCCAACTTCGTCCCCCAACAGGTCGCCCAGACCTCGTACGTCCCCAAAACCGTGACCCAAGAAGTGCCGGTCCAAGTGACCCAGTACCAGCAGGAGCAAGTCTGCGAACGAATCCCGTATCAGGTCACCCGCTGGGTTCCCCAGGAGGTGGTGCGGAAGGTGCCGTACACGGTGTCGCGTCCGGTGACGGAGCGGGTCGAGCAGAAAGTGCCCTACCAGGTATGTCGCTGGGTTGCCGAGGAACAAGTCCAGAAGATCCCCGTGACGGCTTATAAGACGGTCTACGAGGATCGCGTCGAGCAGACTCCGGTGCGCGTGTGCCGCATGCAACCGGTGGTGGAATCCGTTCGCGTCCCGCGCGTGGTGGAGAAGCGCGTTCCGGTCGAGTGCAGCTACTACGTGCCGCGGGTCTCATGCTGCCAGGTGGTCGTCGATTCGTGCGGGACGCCCGTCGAGTGCGCCCCAGCCCCGGCGGCGACGTCCGCCCCGGCGGCGACGTCCGCCCCTGCCGCCACGTCCGCCCCGTCGCCTTCGTCCGCTCAGCCGACGCTTGCCAAGCCGCAAGCCAAGGCCTCGGCGGCCGACGCGAAACCGCAGCTCTCCAACGCGCCGGAACCGGTCGACGCGGATAAGATTTCGCCGGCCCCGTCCATGGGCAAAGCGACCGAAACGACGCCGAAGGAAGCTCCGTCGGGTTCGCCATACCCCTCGAAGACCCCCACGAAGTGAGTTTCGCCGCCAGAACCGATGACGGATCCTTCAAGCGGCGAATCGGAGCCAATTCTCCAGGGCGTGCGTCTGGCGTTTGTCGGCCGTTTGGCCAGCATGTCGCGCCGCGACGCCGCTCAAGTGGTCCGCCGACAAGGGGCCATCGTCGCTGACAGGCCGTCGCCGGCCGCGCAGCTCGTGATCATTGGCGAGAACGAACTCCTCCCGTCCGGCGAAACCGATCCCGACGCCTGGTTCGATTCTGCCACGCGCGAGGCGATCGAAGCGGGCCGCATCGAAGTCTTGCGCGAAACCGAGCTTTGGCAGCGTCTGGGCATGGTCGACGTCGAGCAGGAGGTCCAACGGCTCTACACGCCTGCCATGCTGGCCGAGTTGCTCCACGTGCCCGTGGCCGTGATCCGCCGATGGCATCGCCGCGGGCTGATCGTGCCGGTCCGCGAAGTGCGCCGTTTGCCCTACTTCGACTTTCGCGAGGTGGCCGCGGCCCGCCGCCTGGCAGAACTGCTCGCCGCCGGCATGTCGCCGGCGGCCATCGAGCGCAAACTAGCGGCCCTGGCCCGCTACGTCCCCGGCGTGGAGCGGCCGCTGGCCCAGTTGTCGGTGATCGTCGAAGGCAAGCAGATCCTCCTCCGCCAAGGGGACGGGCTGATCGAGCCGGGCGGGCAATTGCGCTTCGATTTCGACGCTGCGGACCAGACCGCGGTGGACGCGGTGCCTGAGGCAGCATCGCCGAGCGCAGCGGCCCAGGCCGCCGTCGAACTCGGACGGCACCTTGACGGGGCATTTCTCGTAGCA
>CAZFKF010001060.1:0-2678 GCA_964518805.1 uncultured Planctomycetaceae bacterium
CGCTGGTGATCGACATCGACGGCGACGGCAGCCTGCTGATGAACATCCAGGAAATGGCCACCTGCCACTGCGAGAAGATTCCGATCAAGGTGCTCCTTTTGAACAACCAGCACCTGGGCATGGTGGTGCAGTGGGAAGACCGGTTCTTCGGCTCGAACCGGGCCCACACCTACCTCGGTCCCATCGACCGCCCCGAGGCCACCGGGCGCGGCAACGGCGACGCGCGCGACGAGCGCTACCCGGACTTCGTACAGATCGCCCGCGGTTTCGGCTGGCAGGCCCGCCACGTTTCGGAAAAAGCCGAGCTGACCGAAGCCCTTCTCGAAATGATCGACTCACCCGGCTCCTACTTGCTGGACATCGCGGTTCCGTACCAGGAGCACGTGCTGCCGATGATCCCCTCGGGCATGACCGTGCGGGAGCTCATCAAGGAGTGATGGGTGGCAATGGGGTCGGGGCTCATTCGTGTTCGACCGGAATCCCGACGATCCGTCCCGCCCTACCAACAGCGGCAACGATGGTTACCCGCTGACGGATGCAGCGGTCGACGTGCTGAAGTCGTTCGGCACTCCGCACTTCGCCACGACCGTCGAACGATTCGTCGAGAAGTCCGGTCAGCTCGAAAAGGCGTACCGGAAGCGACGGGACCTGCAGAAGGTCAAGCTCCTGCTGCCGACTGGAGGCGCCATTCGGCTTTCCGCCGGGAGACACAACGTCCTTCAGGTCGCCGTCGTGGAGGAGTTCGGTCCCCGCTCTGCCCCCGGGGCCGCCGTCCTGTACCTCGGCAACACCGCGCGGAAGCACGTCGTTTGCGCAACGGAGGAACTGGGACGGCTCCAGGTCGACATCACACAGCATGACAGACTGCCGGACATCGTCCTCGGGGATTGGTAGAATGGCAGGAAAGGAGAGAACCGATGAAGCGAGAACTTGGCCTTGTGGCGGGAATGTTGCTCTGTGTTTCCTGGTCCTTGGCGGCGGAGAACGGAACGCCGCAGGATGCGTTTCGGGCCGCGTCTCCGTATCTGGAGGTCGCGCTGTCGCCTCGGCAGCCGGGCTTGGTGTCGCTCTCGGTGGATAGCCTCGGGCGGGGCAAGTTCCGCGCCGGCTTGCTCCGACAGCCTAATGCAGCGGCGGCTGCCTTCGACGCCAAGCGCGCAGCCGGCGCGGGACTGCAAGTCGAGTATCGCCGGCGAGGCACCCAGGCGGCGGAGCCGGGCTGGCGGATCACGGTTGCCGAGCGCGAGCTGCGGCTGACCTCGCAGTGGAGCGAGGCCGAAAAGCCCGAGCCGGTGACGCTCGAATTCGATCCGCGCCGCTGCCACGCGACCTTGCTGGGGATCGTCAACCCCGACAGTTCCGTGCGCCTGCCGGCCTTGCTGCACCTGCCCGATCAAGGCTCGTGCCGCATCACTTGCAGCGGAGCAAAGCGGCCCGTGCTGGGTTACGACGCCCGGCGTGCGGGCGAGGGCTACGTGCGCATCGTGTTCCCGCCGGCCACGTCGGCCGAACCCCGGATCGAATACCGGTGGGACGTCGTCGCCATTCATCCGAAGCTCGCCGGAATCGAGAACGACCCGCGCTTCGACGGGTTCCGCCGCAACTGGCTGAATATCTTCCAGATCAATCCGCGGCTTCGCGTCTTGGCCAACCATGCCGCCAGCGACACCTGCGCGTTCTGCCTGTACGAGTACGCCGACATCGCTCGGCACACGCCGCAACTGGCCGAAAACCTCACCGCACTGGACCTCGTTCGCCAGTCGCTCGATCGCTATCTGGACGGGCTGGCCGGCTACGGTCTGCCGGGCTACGTGGGGTTCGATCTCGGCGGCGGGCCTTCGGAAGACCCCCCCTTCCTGGACAGCTATCCGTCGCTCTTGATCGCTGCCGTGGACTACGTGGAGGGCAGCGGCGATCTGGCATGGCTCAAGACGCGCTACGGCGGCCTCCGCGCGTGGACCGAAACGGCCTTGGCCATGGACCGCGACGGCAACGGACTGCTGGAGTATCCCTACAGCGGCAACTCGAACACGTGGTCGGGAAAGGGCGACAAGCGGCCGTCGAACTGGTGGGATTGCATCGGCTTCGGGCACGAGGACGCCTACGCGAATGCCCTGGCCTATCGGGCCCTCGGCGGCATGGCGGTGCTCGCCGGCCGGCTCGACAAAGCGGCAGACGCCCAGCGCTATCGCGCGGCTGCCGAGCGGCTGAAGCAAGCGTTCCTACCCACCTTCGACAACCCCCAGACGGGCGTGCTGGCCGGCTGGAAGAGCGCCGACGGCAAGCTCCACGACTACGACTTCCTTTTTGTCAGCAGCATTGCGATCCACTACGGACTGGTGCCCCAGGACAAGGCCCAGGCGATAATGGACCGGTTGCTGGCCAAGCTTGAGGAGGTGGGCTACCGCCGCTTCGACTTGGGACTGCCCGGCAACCTTGTGCCCGTGCCTCGCAAGGACTACGTACACCTCGAACGCCGCTGGGGCGGCGGCCAGCGCGAGGACAACCTGGACGGCTTTCAGATCTACGAAAACGGCGGCGCAACCGCCTCGTTCGCCTACTTCACGCTGGCGGCGCTCTATGACCTGGGTCGCCGCGATGCGGCCGACCGGATGCTGATTCCCATGCTCAAGGCGTTTGAAGAGGGCGGGTTCCAAGGCCAGGCGGCCAACGGCCAG
>CAZFKF010001061.1:0-2676 GCA_964518805.1 uncultured Planctomycetaceae bacterium
GAGATGGTCAAGGTCAAAGATGCGATGTTCAGTTCCCCGGCCCGGTTGGAAGTGGAAACCAAGGGCCGAAGGGAGTAGGTTGCGGGTCAGCGTATCCGGTTTGGCGAGTCCCGTATTCCTGCAACGCGTTATGCTGAAGCATAACCTACGAGGAGGAGCACATGAGAGCGTTCTGCCGTCGGGGGTTCGTGGGGGGCATTTCGGTTGCGTTCTTGCTCGCTGTTGCGGCCGTTTCGGCCTTGGGGCAGGGACAGGTGGCCAACCCGCAGTGGCCGCGGGTCAACCTGTCGACGTGCTATGACGTCGACGCCGGCTTCTTCCATCGCCCGGCCGGCCTGGCGTGGGGCGACATGACCGGGATCGCCGTTGACGGCCAAGGGCAAATCTGGCTGGCCACGCGGGCCGAAGTGCCCGTGCAGGTGTTCGACGCCAAAGGCCATTTCGTGCGGGCGTGGGGCAAAGACATGCTGGTCTCGTCGCACTTCGTGCGCATCGACCACGAAGGGATGATCTGGCTGGCCGACGCCAAGCAGCACGTCGTGTTCCGCTGCACGCCCGAGGGCAAGGTTCTGCTGCGGATCGGCACGCCCAACGAACCCGGTTGCGACGCAACCCACATGAACCGGCCGACCGACATGGCCGTCAGTCCCACCGGCGACGTCTTCGTCAGCGACGGCTACGCCAATGCCCGCATCGTGCATTTCGACCGCAACGGACAATTCGTCAAGCAATGGGGCTGCGCGGGCACGGGCCCGGGCGAGTTCAGCTTCCCGCACAGCATTGTGATGGACTCGAAGGGACTGCTCTACGAGGCCGACCGGAGCAACAACCGCATCCAGGTCTTCGACCAGAACGGCAAGTTCCTGTCCCAATGGCGCAACCTGCTGGTGCCGTGGGGGCTTTACGTCACCAAGGGGAAAAACGGCGAGGACGAGATCTGGGCCTGCGGCTCCTCGCCCATGCCGTGGCGCAAGAGCGACGGCTTTCTCGGCTGCCCGCCCAAGGATCAGCTCATCATGAAGTTCGACACCACCGGCCGCGTCCTGCAACTCTGGACCTTCCCCAAAGGCGAGGACGACAAGGAGCAACCTGGCGAACTGAACTGGCTGCACGCCATCGCGGTCGACGCCCAGGGGAACGTCTTCGTGGGCGACATCAAGGGCAAGCGGGCCCAGAAGTTCGTGCCCAGCAAACAAGACGCCGTGCAGTGATACCCCTCTTTTCCGTGGAGGGGGTGCCTCGCTACACTATACGGTGTGCTCGATGCACTACTCCTCGCGGATCGGCGGCGCTACTATGGCTCACATCCCACATGCCTTCGATATTCGGCCCACCGACCAGTCGTCACTGGTCGTGCAGTTGGGCCCTCTGCAAAGGGACATGACGGAGGAAGAGTTCTTCGCCTTCTGCCAAGCGAACCGGGACCTGCGCATCGAACGCAGCAGCCAAGGGGAGATCATCATCATGTCGCCAGAAGGGGGCGAATCGGGGAGACGGAGCCTGGAGGCCGGTGCTTGCCTCCTGCAATGGGCCAAGACCGACGGGACGGGCATCGCCTTCGGTTCTTCGACGGGATTTCTCCTTCCCAACGGCGCTCAGCGATCGCCGGACTTCTCGTGGGTCAAACGTGCCCGGTGGAACTCGCTGACTCCGCAGCAGCGCGAGCGGTTCCCGCCTCTCTGTCCGGAGTTCGTGGGCGAGATCCGATCGCCGAGCGACCGGATCGCCGCGCTGGAAGAGAAGATGCAGGAGTACGTGGACAACGGGTCGGAGTTGGGATGGCTGATCGACCCGATCGAACGGAAGGTCTACGTCTATCGTCCGGGCACGCCCCCGGTTCGCCTCGACGATCCGGAGACGGTTTCCGGCGACCCCGTGCTCCCCGGCTTCACGCTCAACGTGCGGGAGATCTTCTTGGTGTAGCATCCGGCTGTTCCGCAATATCGCGTCTCGTCTTCCCGTCGGATGCGATAAGGTACGAGAAAGCAAGCCTGTTGCTACAACTGTTCGTAGGCAATCTGCCGGTTGCGGCGGCGGGCGAGTTCGCTGGCGTAGCGGCGGCCGAGGGTCTCGGCGTGCTGGCGGGCCCAGTCGGTGAGCCGGGTTTCGCCGGCCGGCGGCGAATCGGTGTACAAGAGGTTCTGCATCAGGCCGGCGATTTCGTCGCGCGTGATGACCACGTCGTCGACCAGCTTGCCCAGCAGCCAGCCGGCGACGAAACCCACCGACCGCGGCACCGGCACCAGCGGTCGCCTCAGGCCGAGAATCACGGCGAGCTGACGCACCAGGTCGCGGTAGGCGAAGGTCTCGGGCCCGATGGCGTCGATCGTGCGGCGTCCGCTGTCGCGCCCCTGCTCGACGGCCAGCTTGGCGAAGTCGTCGACGTGAATCGGCTGCAAGCGGTATCGGCCGTTGCCGAAGACGCCGAACACCGGCAAACGCCGCAGCGCCCAGGCGATGTTGTTGATGAGGATGTCTTCGCCGCCGAAGAGGACGGCGGGCCGGAGGATGGCGTGGTCCAGACCCGATTCGCGCAAGGCCCGTTCCAGCCGCGCCTTGCCGCGGAAGTATTCCAGCCGGGAATCCTCGGACGGATTGGTGATGCTCACGTGCACCACCCGGTCCACGCCCGCCTCCTTGGCCGCGGCGAAAAGCTTCAGCGTGTTCTCGACCGCC
>CAZFKF010001062.1:0-2672 GCA_964518805.1 uncultured Planctomycetaceae bacterium
ATAGACCTCGGCCTCGACCCAGACGGCCGAGAGATCCGCGACTGCCAGGAGCGCCATGCCCGGCTCGACGCTCGACCCGGCCACCACGCGTTTCTCGATCACGAATCCGTGCCGCGGCGATCGGAGCACGAGGCGCGGCGATGCCTTGCCGGACCTGAGGATCGCCTCGATTTCGTCGTCGCCGACACCCAGGAGTTCCAGTCGCTTCTTCGCGCTGGCGACCAGCTCTCCGCGGGGATCGGCTTTCGCGGCCAAGAGCAACTCCTGGGCCGTGCTATAGAGTTCGGGACTGTAGATCTCGGCCAGCGGATCGCCCTGGCGGACCGTGGCGTACGTCGTATCGACGTACAGCTTCTCCACGTATCCCGTCACGCGGCTGACCACCTTCGACAGGCGGCTCTCGTCGAAGGCCACGTAGCCCACGGTCCGGGTCTCGCGCGAAAGGTCGCGGTACTCCACGGGCACGGTCTTGATTCCGGCCTGGTGAACGCGTTCGGGCGAAAGCTGGACGCGGCCGGTCACGCCCACGGGCAACGGCGGGGCTTCGCCCTTCTTGCGTATCGAAAGCGGCATGCCGCAGATCGGGCACTTGGGCACATCGCCATTGGGCTCGAACGTCGAGCGGACAACTTGGGGGTGCATGGGGCAATAGAACTCCTGGCCCGATCCCAGCTGCTTCGCCGCCATGGTCTGCGGGCGCGTCCATCGGTCCCAATAGTTCCGAATCGTGTCCCAGTAGCCGATAAACATTCCCACCGCCGCCAGGATGGCCAAGAAACGCACCCGCTTCAAAACAACCAGAATCACCAGCCTGAGTTTCTGCCTGCCGCTCATCCGCGGCGTCGCGGGTCCATCCGCTTCGGACTGCGGACGAGCGTCAGCGGACGGCGAATTGTCTTGAGGACCGTTATCGCGATTGACCACGAGAGACCTCCTTCGCATCCAGCTTGGCCAGGAATTTGTCGGGCTCCTTCTTGAGATCTGCTACGCAACTGTCGCAGCAGAGGAACACGGTGCGGCCCTTGACCTCGACCTTGACGGGCTTGCCCATGGAACCGAGCGGCTCGTCGCTCACCGGGCAGATCTTCTGCTTGACTGCCAACGCCCGATCGGCCTCAGGGAGTTCCGTCAGCCCTTCGGGAAGCGCGGCGTTATCAGCCTCGGCCTTCTTGGGTTCCGAAGGCGCTGGGGCTTGCGCGGACGGGGGTGACGGTTGGGCGGAAGGCGCGGCCGGCCTGGGTGAACCGCTGCTTTCGGACCGGCTGCAGCCGGTCACCAGGATTCCGAACCCGATTGCCATGGCGGTTAGACTCGACATAAGAACGCTGCGCATGAGACTGCTCCTTCAAAAGTACTCAACGTCGTGGAAGCGAACCCACAGTCCGACCTCTGCGTTGCCGGGCGGACCGATCAAGAAATGCACGCCGTGGGCGCGCAATGTCCCTCTAGGAGACGCGCACGACTAATTCAGAAAGCGACACAGCACGCTCAGCCGCTCGAGCGCGGTGACGGGACGAGTACCGACGTCTGCGGTCGCTGGGGCATTCTGATGCAGCGCGGGCAAGCCAACCGTCGCAGCCGGAAGAGCCACCAGGGCAACGACGTCTTTCGCTGCCGGGGCCTCGTTCGGCGGCGCAATCGGCCGCGGTGTTTGTGCCGCGGTCCGACAGACGCACGTCTCACCGCACGTGCACCGGCGGGCTTCTGGGTTCCGACGGGCACGACAGCAGCACGCGCGTTCGACGGGTTTGCGGCAACATGCGTGCGCGGCGGAGCGCACCGTGGTGCCCTGCCCCGCTCCGCCTTGTTGGAGCGCAACAGACGCGAGGCCACATCGATGCTGAGACACACTCGTCGCGGGAAGTTCGGTGCACGCGCAGCCGCTCCGCGGCAAGCCCTGAAACGGCACCAAGGCCGCGGCCAGCCAGGCAAGCGACTTAGCAACGAACGCCCGGATGCGAGCCCCCAAGAGTGCGCCCTCGATCGCAGAGACAGAAGATAGGGCCGATACTGCTATCTTATCCCGACTCCGTCGCTCCGGCAATTGCGGATACGGATACCGCGACCGAGGGGTGCGCTTGTGGACTCTCTTGGGGTGGGCACTTTACAGATCGCTCGAGGACGAATAAGGTGCGCTAAGGGATCGCCCAACGAGAACCGTTCCGGCGGCGTGCGCCGGCTTTGTGCGATGATGGTGAGGGCGCCCATTTTCAACCGGGTTCGCAGGAGAAGTAGCATGATCGGCAAGTTCCGGGTTGCTTGGGTCGTGTTGGCGCTGATTGTGTTCCCGTGGGCCGGCGCGCAGATTGCCGCCGAAGAAAAGCAGGAGGAAGCCAAAGAGGCACGCAAGCCCGACGTGATCTATGTGCCCACGCCGCACGAAGTGGTGGCCAAGATGCTCGAGTTGGCAAAGGTCAGCAAGGACGACGTGGTCTACGATTTGGGGTGCGGCGACGGCCGGATCGTGGTGACCGCTGCCAAGAAGTTCGGCTGCAAGGCGATTGGCTTTGACATTGACCCCGAGCGGGTTGCCGAGGCCAAGGCGAACGTCAAGAGAAATGGGGTTGAGGACCTGGTCAAGATCGAGCGGAAGGACATTTTCGAGTTGGATCTGAGCAAGGCCAACGTCATCACCCTTTATCTCTTGCCGGGCCTGAACGTCAAACTGATCC
>CAZFKF010001063.1:0-2671 GCA_964518805.1 uncultured Planctomycetaceae bacterium
GACTCCCTTGATCGACGGCCGGCACCTCTACGGAGTCGACGTTCGCGGCGTGCTCCGCTGCCTGCGCCTGGAGACGGGCGAACAGGTTTGGGAAGACAAATCGGCCGGGCCGGTGGAGAACTTTGCCACGATCCACCTGGTGCGCAACGGCGACCGCACCTGGATGTTCAACGAACGCGGCGAACTGATCATCGCGCGGCTGGCGCCGGACGGCTTCCGCGAAATCAGCCGCGCCAAGCTCATCGAGCCCACGCGCGACCAGATGCCCGGCCGCCGCGGCGGCGTGACCTGGTCGCACCCGGCCTTCGCCTACCGGCACGTCTTCGCCCGCAACGACAAGGAACTGGTGTGCGCCGATCTGAGCGCGAAGTAGCGCCTCGGCGAACAGAACTCGCTCCAGCGGCCGGAACCCGAAGGTTCACAGCCATTAGCCGGGGGTGGCTTGCAGCGATACCCCCGGTTACGGCTGGCCCCATACCCGGACAACTCGTCGCACCGCGCCGGGTTCGCCCGGCGTGTTGTGGGTCCTGACCGTCGTGCGGCGCTATAAGGCGGCCTTCCCAAACACACCGGGCGGAGCCGGCGCGGCGTCGATCTGTCCTGCTTTTCGATCCGAATCGCTTCTGCCGCTGTCCTTCTGCTCGGTTCCGGGGATGACTTCGGCTCGCAAACGATCCCCGGTGGCCGGGGTCTTGCCCGACAAAGGCGCGGTCACGGAATCGCGAACGCGCAGCCCAGCGGCAGCACGCGTTCCAAGGTGCTTGTTGTTGTGTCCCGATCGGCTGGCGGCTTTGCCGATGCGTCTGCGTACCCGTCGCTCCACGTGGCGCCAACCGTTCGTCGTAACAGCCCCCAGAGGAACGGCGTGCGCGGACCAATGGCGTTCCCGCGCGCATCGCGGAACGCGAACTCCACTCCTTTCGGATAATAGTGGAACGGCTCGCCCCCGAACGGATCGACCGGCGGGCGTTCCAAGTACTTGCCTCTCAATGCTTCCAACGACTGCGGCAGGTCGCCGTGCTCGAGTTTCCACGCTTCGAGGGCTAGGAGCGAGCGGGTGACTCGCCTTTGCGTTTCCAGGTTTGCCAGGCTGTGGCACAAGGCCGCCATGTCCGGCTCCCCCGGCCAAAGCGGCGTGGTCCGCGTCACGCGTCTCCACCACGCGCCTACCGCCCGGCACTCCGCGTCCAAAGCCACCTTCTGGCCCGCGGCCGCGTCCGACTCGGCCCGGTGGCAGACTTCCATCGCGTCGGCGGTCCACAGGTTCAATACGCGGAGCGTCCGAGTCCGCTCCCAGAAGAGGCAGCGGATCGTGGCTTGGGCAAACAGGCGATCGCGCTGGTCGGGGATGAAGTGGGCCATGGCATTCGGGTCGCCGTCCAAGTAGGCCCGGGCCAGGACATAGTGCGACTTGATCCAATCGCTCCGCGGCGGCGTTGCGGCCAGCACGCCGTCGGCGTGGCGGGCCGCGGCCAGCACGCGATCGGGCGTCTGGCCGGGGCGCGCGGCCCAATAGGGCAGGTATTCCTGGACCCATAGTTCCACCGCGTCGGCGTTTCCCGGCGAGCAGGCGCGGCGACGCAAATGGCCGGCCACGCGGAGCGTCGAGAGGTACCGTTCCAGGGCCGCGTCGAGGTTGTTTTGCGATTCCAATTGCCGCCCGCTCAAGAACAGCAGCTTGGCCAGGCTGGTGATCTGGCGCGACAGATCGAAGGGGTTCGGCACGTTGAAGAAGTCGCAGTCCGACCTCCGGCTGGCTTCGAGCACGGCCGTGACCACCTCGCGGTTCTCTTCCAGCCACGCGGTTTCCGCAGGCGTCAACGGGCGGTCCAGATCGCCGGCTACGGTCCGATCCATTCCGGTGGGAAGCGGCCGCAGCAGCTCCACGGCCTGGCGATATCGCGCCAGCGTGGCCTCGGCGTCGGCCGAGGCGGGCCCCGCGTATTCCTCCGGCAGGAACCCCGGGTCCACCCACGGAATCTCGTGCACGCGAACCCACGGCAACACCGCCAGCAGGAGTCCGACCACCACGGCCAGCGGCCAGCAACTGGCGGCCACGGTTCTCGCGCCGCGCCTCTCGACCAGCCAACCGCTCGAACGCAGCCACGTGCAGGCCAGCAAGGCCAGCGGGATCGGCGCCACCGACCACCACCAGCTCAATTGGGCCTGCTCCATCAGCACGGCCCAGAACGCCAGGCCGATGCTCAGGGCCGTTCCCGCCCCAGCGGCCAGCACGCCGCTGCGCAGGTACATCGAAAAGAACTGGCCGCTGGCGTACGCCAGCAACACGTAGCCGAGCATCAGGGCGCTCCAGCCCAGTTCCTCCGACCGGACCGGTGCGGCAATGGCCAACGCTCCGGCAGCCAGTGGAACGAACCACACCACCTGCCGGCTGAGCCAGACGTATTTCGGCTTGACGCCGTGTTCGGCCAGGAAGCGGAATGCGCCGCTCGACTGGTCGGCCAAGAACACGCAAGCTCCCATCAGGGGCGGCGTCAGCACGGCCGCCAACAACAAAGGAAGCCAGGCCCACCAGTGACTGCCACCGACCGAGCCGATCGCGACGGCCGCCTCGATCCGCATCACCAGGCGGACCAGGGCCAACGGAGCCACCACGGCCATGAAGGTCAGCAACAGCGGCGCCGATTGCCTCGCGTGATGCCACAGCAGT
>CAZFKF010001064.1:0-2668 GCA_964518805.1 uncultured Planctomycetaceae bacterium
TCGTCTTCTCGGTGGTCACGCACTATCGAGAAATGTCGCCCAACCATTTCTCGCGGGTGGCGGACCCGCAGTAGTGCAGGCAATACGAGCGTCGGAATCCGTTGGGATTCGAGGACTTGAAGATCCGATGCGGATGATCCCAAAACGGAAAAAGTGCGTCTGAGTCGAGGATGGTCGTCTGGCCCCGCAATCGTGGCTCGCGGGCCAGGCGGTCCGGGATGACTACCGAATGCTCGTCCCAAAACTGGTCTTTACCCAGGGAGCGAAAGGTGCGATAGCTGTCCAGCCACGCTTCGATGAACGGCCCGCCGGGTTCGCTCAAGATCACCGCGTTGCACAGTCCGCGGGCCCCCTGCCGGGCCAGCACGCAACGATGATCGCGCAGCGTCGTGAACGGGCGCAGACAGAGCGTGTCCATATCCATGTAGATGCCGCCGTACTGCCTGAGCATCATCAGCCGCACGACGTCGCTTCGGTGCGCGAAGTGGTTCAGTTTCCGGCCAAAGATCTCGCTCGGCGGCTCGATCGGGTTCAATGTGACGAGTTGGGCGGCCTGTTCCCACCATGGCCCAGTGCACTCGTACCGGTAGTGAAAATAGATACGGTCGGGCCGATTCAACGCATGCGCCGACTTGATCGCCAAGTATTCGAGAAAGCCGAACTGGGGGTCAGGCAGAAACCCATAACAGAAGTGGAACACGTTGGGGATCATAGGCTCATGCTACATGCCTTCGCGCCGCTTTGACAGATGGCGGAGGCATGGCCGGAGGCGTCAAATGCAACCCTCGGGCGGGTTCCGCGCAAGCACTAAGCGGCATCCGTCCCGCCGGATTCTTCCAGGATTACGCTGGATCACCGGGCATTCCCCGGCATCGGGGCCGATTCGTCGCCGCGGTTCTCGCCTGTCTCGGGTGGCATAGCGGCGGGTATCTGGTCCAGCGTCCGCTCGGGGATTTCGCCTTCCCAACCGCCGCCCAGTGCTCGATAGACCTGAATTAACCCCAGGACGATCTCGCCCTGGGCCTGGGCTTGGCGGTCCTGTTGATCCACGAGATTCTGCTCAATCAAGGCGATGCGGTTGAAGTCGACGTCCCCCTCTTTGTACTGTTTTGAGACGATCTCCGCGGCCTTCTGCGCATCGAGGACGCTGCGATCCATGAACCGCGCGACCTCTTGGGCCCGCAGAAATCGCACCATGGCGCCTTCCACTTCAGCCCCCGCCCTGAGCACCGTGTCTTGATAGTTGGCCAGCGCCTCCTGGAACTTCGCATCCTGCAAGCGGACATTGCTCTGGAGCCGCCCGTAGTTCAGGATGTTCCACTGGAACACCGGACCGATCCCGCCGCCCAACCATTGATTGGCGAGCAGGTCCGAGAAATTCTCGGATTGCCAGGCCATGGTTCCGTTCAGTGCGAACATCGGATAGAGCGCCGCTTCGGCAATCCCGATCTGCTCGGCCTGGGCGGCGGCCAGACTCTCGGCGCGACGCACATCCGGACGGCGACGCAACAGATCGGCCGGGATGCCGACGACGAGTTCCTTGGGCACCGTGGGAATCGGGTTGTCGCCAATGCGTTTTTCCAGGTCCTGGGGCGGAATTCCCAACAGGACGCAAAGTCGCAGGCAAGCCGCGCGCAGGTTGACCTGCAATTGGGGAATGGCCGACTCGGTCTGATCGAGATTGCTGCCGGCCTGGACAACATCCAGTTCGTTCCTCGCGCCCGCTTCGAACCGCCGGCGTGCGATGGTCCAAATTCCGCGCTGCAACTCGACGTTGGCCTGCAAGAGCCGGATGCGTTGCTGAAGGGTGCGCACCTGGACGTAGGTGGTGGCCACGTCGCCCAGCAGCGTGATGAGCACGTCATTGTAGTTGTGGACCGAGGCGTCCAGCATGGACTCGGCGGAAGTGACCGCGCGGCGGAGCCGACCCCAGAGGTCGAGTTCCCAGGTGAGGTTGAAACCGAGCGACCATTGGTCTCGGAAGAATGGCGCCGCGGTAATATCTCCCTCGTGATACGGCGGGGGAAACGTCGTGACCACATGCTGGGTTTGGCCCCCGCGTACGGCAGTGCGCATGAACCCGCCGCGGGCATCCTGCTGCTGCGGGAAGAGATTTCCCTGAACAATCGCGAGTTGCATCCTCGCTTGCAGCACCCGAAAGGCGGCTTGCCGAAGGGACAGGTTCTGACCTGCCGCGCACTCGATGAGCCCGGTGAGCGTCTCATCGCCCATCTGCGACCACCAGCGGTCCGGGACGTCCGAATCGGAGCGCAGGCGCACGTCCGATTGTTCGATCCAACGGTCGGCGACAGGCCCCTCGGGAATGCAGTAGTTCGGCCCTACCTTGAACCCGTTGCGCAGGTATTCTGCGGGGCTGGTGCATCCGGCCACCCCGAAAAACACCGTCGCTAGTACGAGAACGGCCTGATAGGACCGCGAGACTCTGACCATCGACCTCTCACCCCTGTGCGACGCCGGCCGAAACCGGGGTGTCAACTGGTAAACAAGCCCCTCACCATACCACCCGTGAGTACCAACACGCCCGCAAGGCCGGAATAGAACACACCCCGGGTGTTTTCCGTATAATCGATCCCACCCGGGAGGTCGCCAAAGAAAAGCTTCGCGCTCCGGAAAACACGCCACACTTGCCTTATACGTCGCATATTCG
>CAZFKF010001065.1:0-2664 GCA_964518805.1 uncultured Planctomycetaceae bacterium
GGAGGTCAAGGCAACGATCAAGGTGATCGCCGATCTGGGAAACGCGCCGAGACCGGCTCCGACGCCAGAAGCAACGCCTGCCGCCACTCCCGCGGCAACCCAAGGGGCGATGCCCAGCGCGAAGCCGGATGCGGCCCCCGCTGCTGCGCCTGGGGCCATGCCAGGCGCCATGCCAGGCGCCATGCCAGGCGCCATGCCAGGTGCGAAGCCCGCAGCCGCCCCAGGTGCCATGCCAGGTGCCATGCCAGGTGCCATGCCAGGTGCGATGCCAGGTGCGATGCCAGGTGCCATGCCAGGTGCCATGCCAGGTGCGATGCCAGGTGCGAAGCCCGCAGCCGCCCCAGGCGCCATGCCGGGCACGATGCCTGGAGCCATGCCGGGCGCCATGCCCGGAGCCATGCCCAAGGGCCCGCCACCCGTGCCCGGTGCAGTGCTCGCGTCAGGGGCGAACCGGCCAGGCAGCACGACGCAGGCTGAACAATCCCTTGCGATCACCATCAACAAGGTCTTCTTCCCCCGACTTCTCCCGCCGGCTGAGACGCCCGTGCAGCCCGGGGCCTCCGTCCCCATCGATGTGTCCATCGATCGCGGGGAATACAAGGGTCCGATCGAGCTTCAGGTCGAGGAGGTTCCCGGGAAGTTCACCGGAAAGCCGGCGAGTCTTACTGCCGAACAAAGGGCCGGGAAGGTGCAGGTGACGGCCTCCGCCGACACGCCGGAAGGAAGGGCCGCGGTTCGCGTGTTTGCCAAGCTCTATGGCCGCATTCTGGATGTTCAGGCGCCTTTGCTGGTCGACCGCACGCCGTTCCGCATCGATGCCTTTAGGGTCGTGAGCCTCAAGCCAGGCGAGACGACGCGGGTCCAGGTGCCGGTCGAACGACGCACGTACCGCGGGGCGCTGCGCGTGGAAACGGCCGACTTGCCCGAGGGCGTGAGCGTCAAGACGGTCGACGTTGCCGCGGACCAATCGTCGGTGACGCTCGAGTTCGCGGCTGCGAAGGACGCCAAGGAACGCGTGCGGTCGGTAAAAGTGATTTCCACGGGCGGCGATAAGAAGCGTGCCGATCCGATGATTGTCCGCGTCTCGTTGGCTGGCAAAGGATTCCTGCCGCGCGAGGTCCTCGAGAATCCGAATCTCAAGCCGCTGCTGAAGCGAGGGTCGTTCGGTGGGCGGCTGACAGCCGAGAGCAAACGCGCGTTGCTGGAAGCTTACGGCGGTACGCCAGAATCCGAGGCGGCCGTGCTCCGCGGACTGAAATGGCTGGCCGAGCACCAGCAGTCCGAAGGCAATTGGAAGCTCAAGGGCTACGGCGAGGAGGTCAAGGGCTGCGACTGCGAAGGCCGGACCGAGCGCGCGACCGTCGACAGCGACACCGCGGCCACGGCCTTTGGCGTGCTGCCGTTCTTGGGCGCAGGCGTTCATCACCGCGGCGCGCCGAACGATCCGCCCGAACTGGCGGAATACAAAGACCTCGTCAAGAGCGGTGTTTCCTTCCTCTGTAAGCACCAGACCGCGAGCAAGGACCTGAACGTCGACGGCCAACTCGACGGCAACATGTACGCCCACGCCTTGGGGACCATCGCGCTGTGCGAGGCGTTCGGCTTGTCGGGCGATGATCGGCTGCGCATGCCCGCGCAGCGGGCCATCCGGTTCATCATGCGTGCCCAGCATCAGGCCGGTGGATGGCGCTACGGTCCGCGCCAGCCCGGCGACATGTCGGCCGTCGGTTGGATGTTCTTGGCGATCCGCGGTGGACAGCTTGCGGGCCTGACGATCGACCAAGACCCTCTGACCCGCGCCAATCGGTTCGTCGATTCCTGCGCCGCGGGTCCAGAAGACTCGCGCATGTCCCGCTACAGCTATCAACCCGACGGCGATGCAACGCCATCGGTCACCGCCGCCGGACTCTTGACGCGCCAGTACTTGCATTGGAGAAAGGACCTCCCCGCCCTCGTTGCCGGCGTGAAGTACCTCATGGCGAACCTCCCGCCGGAGTCGGGGACGAACCTGGGATCGGCGTACTACTACTATTACGCCACCCAGGTGCTCCACCACATGGAGGGCCCCGATTTCGACCTCTGGAACCATCGCATGCGCGAGCACCTGATCCGCACCCAAGAACGCGAGGGCCACAAGGCGGGAAGTTGGAGCCCCGAGGGCACGGACTGGGGAAAGGCCGGCGGCCGCATGTACGCCACCTGCATGGCGATCCTCACGCTGGAAGTCTACTATCGCCACCTGCCCCTTTACCGCACGGTGTTCGAGGAACAGAAGACGGTCGTGGAATAATCCGCCAGTTGTTTCCTCGCCGGTCCTGAGACGACCGCAGTTGTCGATACAACCGCCCCACACCACCCCTCTGGTAGTGCAGGAGTCGGCGGTCTTCGCTTGACTTCTCGACTTTCGGCTGCCTAGTGTGGAACCAGGGGCGTCGTGCCGGCGCCGTGGTCGACAGCCGGGCGTAAGGCTTGCGGCGACATCGCGGGCGTCGCCTGAGACGTGCCCCGCGAAGCCATTTCTCGTCGGGACGTTTTCGCGAGATCCATCATGAGACGGTCCAGCTATGCCGCGTGCCTTGGCATCTTGGTCGCTTCCACTGCGCTTGGGCAACAGCGCGACCGCGCTCCGAACGCACAGCCACCGGCTCTTGAGCACAACGGCGG
>CAZFKF010001066.1:0-2660 GCA_964518805.1 uncultured Planctomycetaceae bacterium
TCCCTTAAGGACAGGCGGGCCCAACTCGATCGCCAACTGCCGGGCGACCCGCGCGTTGGCCGCGACGGCCTCGATCACCTGGGTGGCGTACGCGAGGGTGATTTGCTGCACCTCCTGCCAGCGTTCGAGGAAGGCCAACGTAGCCAAATCCTCTTCCCGCAGGGCCTCGGCGCAGCGGGCGAGGAGGTGGACTTCGTCGTAGGCGATCGGATGACCGGCCAGAGTGTCTGTGCGGCGGGCAAAAAGGACGCTGTCGCCCGGCAGCACCCTCAGCAAGGCGGCGGTCTCGACCGCGGCCGGCTCCCAGCGCCAGCAATCCAGGCGGCGGCCCATGTCCGGCGCATGGGCGGCCACGCTCCCTGCGAAATCGACGTCCAGAAGCGGGATGCGGCGCGTGGGGGCGGCCGTGACAAACGTGCCCCGCCCCTGCTGACGCTCCAGAAGTTGCTCTTCTTCCAGAATCCCCAGGGCCCGGCGAATCGTGATCCGCGACACCGCGAACAAGGTGCACAGTGCGCGTTCGGTGGGAAGCTGCTCGCCGGGCCGAAGCTCCCCGCTCAGAATCCGCGCACGAAGCGTCCCGGCAACCAGACCGTAACTCGTGCTGCTTCGCAAGGAAGACATCACCGGAGGATTTCCGCAGGCTAATGGTCATAACAATATAACCAATACTCGCAAGCCGTCAACATGGTTGGCGTCCTGAAGATTTCTATCGAATCACCTATTGTGTATTGACATGTACCTTGCATAGCAATATACTTGGGCCATGAGCGATTCGATCCTCGACAATTGGCAAGTCCAGATCCGCAAGGGACTCCTGGAGCTGTGCATCCTCACGGCCCTGCGCCGCGATCGGCAGTACGGCTATGACATCGTCAAGCAGTTGCGCGGCGTAGACGGCCTGGTGATTGGCGAAGGGACGATCTACCCGATCTTGAGCCGCTTCCGCGTCCAAGGGCTGGTGGAGACGACGATCGAGGAATCGCCCGACGGGCCTGCGCGGAAATACTACCGGTTGACGGATCGCGGCAAGCAGTGCCTGGATCGGATGCAGGAAGCGTGGGACCGCATTCAACAAGGAGTGGCCAGTCTGCGGGAGGGAGAGGAACCATGATCGAACTGACACAGGCGGCAAGGCAACGACTGGACGATTACCTGACCGAACTGCGGCTGACTCTGTCGGAATACGGGTCGGTCGACCCCAACGAAGTGGAGCGCGACATTCGCGACCACATCCAGGCGGCCTTGAGCGAGGCGGCCGCACCGGTAGACGTGCCCTTGCTCGAACCGGTGCTCAGGACGCTCGGCGCGCCGGCCGACTGGATCGAGGAAGGCCAGATGCCGTGGTTTCGCCGGCTGCCGCGGGAGTGGCTGGCCGAGGTCCGCCGCGCGGCGATCCGTGCAGCCCAGCGTCTTGCGGTTGGGCCCGAGAGCTATCGCCTGCCGTACCTCGCCTTCCTCGCGCCCGCGGTCGGGTGGTCGGTTTTTGCGCTTTCTGGAGACGGCGGCGGATTGGTCGTGGCGATCATCGGCATGCTGGCCGGATTCGTCTTTGCCAGGGCCGCGCTGGCGATCCAGGTCGATCGCAGGCCCTCGGTCGCCCAATGGTGGCTTCTGTCGCCTAGCCTGCTCGCCGTGTACGTTCCGCTGTTCGTCAGCGCGCTGGTTTGGCCGATCGTCATCGGCTTCTTGGGATTCGTTGAGATTCAGGTCGAACAGCAGGCGGCGATCCGGCGCTGGCAACAGGAGACGAAGGTGCACGAGCAGGCCGTCGTTGCTGCGGAGGCCCGCCTGAAGAGGTTGCGCGAAGATCCTTACCTCTCCAAGGAAGAGGAGCAGCGTGTGGCGGCGAATCTCAAAGAGGCACAAGAAGCCCTTGCCCAGCGGGGTGTGCAGCAAGTGCACCAGCCCTGGGGCTGGGAGCCGACCACGGCGCGAATCGCTGCGGCGACCGGGGCCGGTGGCGGCCTGTGGTGGCTCATTCTCGGCCAGGCAGCCTGGTGGCGGCCGGGATGGATTCGAGGGTTGTTTCGTCCTTTCGCCGACCGCTATTCCGGCCGCAGCGGCCTCTATGTGTCGCTGCTGGGAACCCTGGCCCTGGGAGCCTCGCTGCTGCTGTTTGCATGATGGCGACGGCTGAGCGCTGGAGACAAGACAACGGTCGGACTTGAAGGTAGCAGGCACACTCCGTGTACCGTTTGCTACGGCACACGGAGTGTGCCTGCTACTTCTCTTGCGCCATTCATGGATTCGCCGGTCCCAAAAAAAGGCGCCGATCCGCGACCACCCGGCGAGCCAATCGCTACTGGTCCGAGTCTCGCTTCTGAGCCGGCCGATGGGTCGGGGCTCCTTCGCGTCCCATGATCGTGGTGAGCGTGGGCTTCAGCAGCGACTGGGCCGTCTCGCGTTCTGGGCCATCGTACTGAACGATCACCGAAATCCGCCGGCCCTTGCTCTCCAAGGCGTAGATGCGGCAATTCTGCTGATCGCCGTCCTCATCTTTGTAGGTCAAGGCGGTGGTGTAGCCCTTCGACAGCCTCAACGTGACCGGCTCCTCGATGTCCTTCTTCAGGTCGTTGTAGGTGCCGCGCTTGATGCGTTTCTGCATCTGCTCGGTGAGGTACGACAGGGTCGCCCTAGGGCCGGTGTCGCCGATCGGC
>CAZFKF010001067.1:0-2655 GCA_964518805.1 uncultured Planctomycetaceae bacterium
GAATGCCGGGAATGATGGGGGCGGGCGGGGGGCTGCCGGGACGAGGCCGAGTTGCAGTCGGCGACGTCGAGGAAGAAGAAGAGGTGCAGGAAGTCGAATACCTTTTGTTCCGCTTTTTCGATTTCTCGGTGCAACCAGGAAAGCACTACCGTTATCGAACCAAGCTCGTCCTGGCGAATCCGAATTTTGGCATGTCGCCCCACTTTGTTGAAAAGGACGGCATGGAGAAGGTGAAAACCCTGGAAACCGAGTGGAGCGACCCCTCGCCGATCGTCTCCGTGCCGTTCGATTCCCAAGTGTTGGCCGGACCTGCGACTTCCAGCAAGGGTACGGCCACGTTGCTGCTCGTCCGCTTCAATGACAAGGATGGCGCCACAGCCGCCGAAGAGTTCACCGATTTGCAACGCGGGCAACTGTTGAACTATCGCGATCGCAAGTTCGAATCCGGGACCGCCTCCGGGCCCCGCGGGATGCCTGGAATGCCTGGCATGTCGGGGATGCCTGGGATGCCCGGAATGCCGGGGATGGGCGGTTCGGGAATGCCCGGAGCCGGCCGCGCCCGCGACGATGAAGAAGAACCCGAACGCAAGGTGGACTACATTACCAACACGCTCCTGTTGGACATGGTTGGCGGCGGGGCCCTTCCGGGCAAGGACCGAAGTCTGGTCGAGCCGGGAAGCGTCTTGATGTTGAATGCGGAAGGGAAGCTGGTCGTCCAGAACGAACTCGACGATCGGGCGGAATACGAGTTCAACAAACCGTCCGAGGCCAGCGAGGGGGCCTACGCTAAGAGCGGTGCGCCTGGAAAGAAAGGGGCCAAGGGAGCCGGTGGAAGCCCGTCCGGGGCGATGGCCGACTACATGCAGATGTACATGGGCGGCGGCACCGCCAAGGGCAAGTCGAAGGGCAAGGGCAAGAGCGGCTCGCCGACGATGCCAGCCGGAATGACGCCGGGAATGATGCCCGGCATGCCCGGCATGCCTGGAATGCCGAGAACGGGCGTGGGCGACCTCGACGACGGCGGAAAACGCAAGAAGAAGCCGCGATAAAAGCGAGACCGAGGCGGCCGAGAAGCCGTCGTGTTGCGTTGAAGACAGCAGGCACACTCCAGAAGCCGTGGCGCACGGCACGCGGAGTGTGCCTGTGGTGTTTCTTGGCATGATTGGGCCGCCGGAATCACCTTGCAGCGTCGGTTCACTTCCGACTCGATCGCAAACGGCCCGAAGCCTCGACGAGAATCGCGGCGGCGACTTGTCCCGTCTTGCTGAGATCGAAAGCGTTCCATCGCTTGCGAGTCTGTCGCCGCGACATCCAACCGCCTCTCCCGCCCCTAACGGGGCATTCGCAAGCACGCTCTTTGCGTCGGCGCCTTCGCGCAGGGCTGAAATTCAGTGGTCGAACACGAAATCCCGTGGAACTGCCCTTGACCGGATTCCTGGCCGCGAGTATTTATCCCGCTCTCTTCTACAGAACCCTGGAACACGTTTCCACGAGCCTATCGAAGTTTGGTGTTTCGCGGGAAGTAAACTCGCTGCACGGACGCAGCGCGCGGCCCGGGAACGGCAAGGCAATGCCTGCCGCCGGCCGTTGCACGGCGCCCGCGGCGGGATAGTGGAATCACTCGATTTGGAGCACATCCCAACCGCAAGGGAATCCTGCGAGTCTCGAAAGGAGAATCGTGTGTTGAAGTTGACCGCAAGAATCCTGCCCGGACTGTTTACAGTCGCTATGGGTCTTTCGGTGGCCGCGGCCGAACCAGGGTCCTACGACCCGGCGGGTTCGCTCGACAGGCCGATCGCCGACCAATCGGCGGCAGGCAGCATGGAAAGTCGACGGCGGCAGGCCGACGACCTGATGCTGCGGGCCCGCCGCGCGATGGCCGAAAACGACCTCGATGCGGCCAACCAACTCCTCACCAGGGCCGAGTCTCTCGACGTGCAGTACAGCCCTCTGCACCTGGGCGACTCGCCGCGGAAGCTCCGCCGCGAATTGGACGGCCGCTTCCAGGCCGCCGGGCGTCAGCCTTCGGCCCGCAGCGGCGGAGTCACCACGGACCCGTTCGCAGGACGAACCGGCGACCCGTCGCTCTCGGGCTCCTCCGATCCCAAGACGGTCGCCAAGGCGGACATCCTCAACGCGAGGAAGGAGATGTCCCGAGGCAACGTGGCCGGAGCCACCTTCTGGTACCGCAAGGCCGTGGAGCAAGCGGCGGCCTTCGGTCCCAATGAGGACTCGCCCGAACGGCTTGCCGCGGACATCCGCCGCATGGGCGGCTCGCTCGACGAACCAGGGGCACTACCGGGCGGACGCAGCGTAACCCGACTGCCGCCGATCGACGCCGCTGGCCCCGATCGCGATCCGAGCCGGTTCACTCCTGCGATGGCGCAACGGCGGCCCGACCAGGCCGGAGCACCCGACCTGCTGTTGGACGCTCGACGAGCGTTAGCGGTTGGCGATACCCGCCGCGCCGCCCAGAAGGTCCAACAGGCCAAAGCGTCCGGCGCCCGTTACGGAGCCATGGACGACAACCCCGACAAAGTGGAGGCAGCCATCGGAACCTACTCCGACCTCATGGCCCAGAAGGCCGAACGGGGAACGAGCGAACCGTGGCGTCGCCAATTCGCCCGCGTGTTGCTCGATCAGGCCGACGCCATG
>CAZFKF010001068.1:0-2655 GCA_964518805.1 uncultured Planctomycetaceae bacterium
CACGAAGGATCTCCATGTCGCCGATCCCGTCGCCGGCGCCGAATCGCTATCCGAAAATGACGACACGGTCACGATGTTTCCGGCGGACCTTGCCAAGGTCGCCCGTCAAGCCGACAACGGAACGGCAGCGCCGTCGGATCCGGAGCAGGGAAAACCAAGAAGCCCCTGAATGTGATCTTGCCGCGGCGTTTCTCCCAGAATCACTGGAGCCCAACGCACCGTGTGGCGTTGGGTCTTCGTGAGAATCAGTTGGCATGTCTCCACGGCGAGCGCACCTCGGTGTTGACGGGGGAGATCTGGGGCGGCACGCGAGTCTGGTGAAACTCTCACGTTTGGGTTGGATACGGGCCGATGTGAAGCTGTGTGTGCGTCATGGACGAAATCGAGGCGCGCGGAGCGTGACAATATCCGGCCCAGGTTTGGCGCCCATGCGACTGTGGCGATTGCGCCGGTCGTACCGGATCTGCAAGCGCAGATCGGCACGTCCGGCAATGTGGGCGTCAGGTGAATACAGCCCGTGAGTGGAATATCCGTGACGACATCCCGAACAAATCAGCTTCGACTCCATCAACAGCGATGTTCCCGGTCCTCACAGCCCGATACTGAGAATGTGGCCCGCTTGTCGGTTCTCTTGAGGGCCTTTGAAGAAGCCACTGGCTGGTCGCTGACTTGCCACGGCGGCTCGAAGCCGATCCGCCCGACCGAGTACGCGTGGTCCGCCCCGGCCGACCCGGGCGTCGGAACAACTCCCGGACACGTACGACTCGATCTGGTCCGATCGGCTTCGGCCGCATCGAATAGCCCTCCCAGTCCGAAAGCCGTTCGCCAGTTGGCCTCCGCTCTGGAAGACCTCCTGAGCGATCTGCTCAGAACGCAGCAGGCCCTGAGCGAACGTGAAGCCGAACTTGCGGCGGGAGTGCCTGTCATCGTTCGCTCGGACGAGCGAGGCTACTTGGCGAGCCGGCTCACTTCGGTGCTTCGTGGTGGGGCCGAGGCCGTGGGGTGTCAGGCGGCGGCACTGTACCTACTCGATGACGCGACGACCACGCTGAAGCTCCGGTCGAGTTGGGGGCTGCCTCGCGATCGACTGACTCTGCCCCCAAGGCCCCTGCGCGGGGCGCTCGCCGATCTCGAAGCCATGCTGGGACACGCGGTCGTCCTGGAAGACACCGCCCTGTTCCAACAGTGGAACGCCCCCGAGAGTTATCCCGCTGCCGCGTGTGTTCCAATTTCCACGCCCACGACAATCCTCGGGACCCTCTGGGTCTTCTGCAACTCACGACGCGACTTCAACGACCGCGAGACCAACATCCTCGAAGTCGTCGCGGGACGCCTTGCGAGCGATTTGGAACGAGAAATCCTCCTCCACGAAGGTATCGACGGAACCAATCTCAAGCGGCAACTACGCGCCGCGGAACGCGTCCAGCGAAACCAACTCCCGACGATCCCGCCCATGATCCAGGGATGGGACCTGGCCGGTTGGAGTTCCCAAGCCGAAACGGTTGGTGGAAACTTCTATGATTGGTTCTCGCTCCCCCGAGGTTCGGTTGCCTTCGCCGTTGGCGACGTGGCGGGCAGAGGCATCGAGGCCGCTCTGATCGCGAGCACGGTCAAGTCGGCGCTCCGTTCCCACGGGCAGTATCACCGTAGCGCCAATTCCCTTCTGGGCCAAGTCAACTTGACGCTGTGGACGGGCTCGGCAGGCGACCAGTCTGCTTCCCTTGCTTGCGGCTTCATCGATGCCAACTCCGATCGCGTGCGGTACGCGTCCGCCGGCAACGCCGGACTCATCGTGATGCGATCCGCCCGTTGCGAAAGCCTCTCCACCGACACACCACCATTGGGGCAAAGCCCGGAGTCTTCATATCGGCAAAATCAGTGCCGACTTCAGCCGGGTGATCTGATGTTGGTCTTCAGCGATGGCTTCCGCGCTGGCCTCAACGGAGATAGCCCCCGCGAGAAGACGGCAAACCTGGCCGAGGCCGTCACCTCCCGACTCGCCCTCCCCGCCAAAGAAATCCTCAGGGTAGCGCTCTCCTGCGTAAGGGACTCGGATGACAAGCGGCACCTGGGCGATCGATCGGTCCTGGTTCTGAAACGCATCAGCCCTTGACGCCGCTCTCCGATGCGATAAATTGGACGTAGTTGGGCGTCCCCCAAAGCGCGGGAATGGCGGAATTGGCAGACGCGCTAGGTTGAGGGCCTAGTGGCCGCAAGGCCGTGCAGGTTCAAGTCCTGTTTCCCGCACTCATTACTACATAAGCACTTACGGCGACAACCGTGAGTGCTTTTTTGTTGGCTGAAAAGGGTCATCCCAACACATTCCCAACACTAGAAAACCGGCCTGAACAACCCAGCTTACCGTCACGGCGGGACGAGCCGACGTGGGGATCGTCGGCAACCGGGAAAGCAGCGGCGCGGCTGGGTTGGGCAACCGCCGGCTGGGCGTCGCTTTCATTGATGGGAATGTGTTGGGACGCCCGCTGGCAGACGGTCCCAGCCGACCCCGGAACAAACGATCTTGGCGGCAAGGTGGGGCGGGCACCGCCCCCAATCGGCAGCCTGGCTGGCGGCCGGCGATGCTCGATACTTCCCTGTGTCGCGACGAACCGGCCGAGCCTACTTCAGGGCCACCGTCATAACCTGCGGCGGCCA
>CAZFKF010001069.1:0-2652 GCA_964518805.1 uncultured Planctomycetaceae bacterium
GCACCGGCCGCTGTCGGTCACGGCATACCAGAATACGAGAATCGAGAAGGTCGGGCAATTTGGGCTTGTTCGAGCAGCCGCAAGGATTGGCCCCACTGCAAGCCTGTTCTTGTCGGCAAATCCGTGCAATCCGCACCGCCGGCTTGAAACAGGGGTGGTTGCGCAAAGATTGCTGGTAAAGGAAGCTGTAACTTCTGGACGATACGGACAACGAGGCTCAGAGGCGGAATACTCCGCGCATTGCGAATGGTAGTTCCCTCATACTCCGAAGGATCATCAGCATGAAGTTGCAGACAGCGAAACGGTTTTCGTTGAGCGAGGCCATCGAGAAATTCATCAATTCGCGCGGAGATCGGTTCACGGGCCGATACCACGCCAAGCTGGAACTGCAACTCGTGCCGATTGAAATGGACGAAGATGCGCCGAGCGATTTCTTCCTCTGCTGCCCCAAAGTCCGCGTGCCGAAGATTCGCGGTACGAAGGTGCGCGACAACGACCGGGTTACGCAACTCCGAATGGACCACATTGCCTTGGTGGGAACGTCGGGCTGGAACTGGCGGGACAAGGTTTCCGAATGGTTCGGCTACGACTTCGATCATACGGACGGCCACAGCGATGGATTGAGCGAAGCGGAATTGGCAGAAGTGTGCCAGGCTGCCGAACGCTTGCCCTACGTGGAGATTCGCAAGTCGAAAAGCGGCAAAGGCCGGCACTTCTTCGTTCGCCTGCTGAATCCAGTGCCGGCAGCGACCCGCCGCGAGCACTCCCGATGGGCGCAAGCCATCCTAGAAAAGATGAGCGCCGACGCCGGCTTTCCTTTCGCCGACAAGAAGGATGTCGGTGGCGGCATCCTCTGGATTTGGTCGAACAACGCCGCCCCTGACGGCTTCGAGATCGTGAAGGCCGGCGAGCCGTTGGCAGAGGTTCCCGATCTTGCGACGGAGGAGGCCGACAACTCCGATGGCGAGTTTGATTCGGTGGCTCTCGATAAGGACCACGATGCCTTGGTGCTCTGGTTGACCAAGCGCGGCTGCGGCGATTGGGACGCCGAGAACCAGCGTCTCAACACGCACACTCACGCGCTCAAGCTGGCGCACAAGGAACTCGAACTGGCGGGCGAGTTCGAGACCATCGCCAACGGGAAGAAAGGTCCAAGCGACCGCAACTGCTTTGCCTACCCGAGGCCAAAAGGGGCTTGGTTCGTCTGTCGGCACAATCCAGGGGCCAACGAGCACGAGTCCTGGCGGCTGAGTCCCAACGGCTGGACCTCCTGTGACTTCAACAAGAAGCCGGAAGCGAAGGGAGGCAGTGAAGACGATGAAAAGATAATCGCCACGGCGGAACGGCAAGATGAACTGTTCTCGTCCGATGATGGCCGGTCCTACGCGACGTTCACCGACAACGGCCACAGCTACACGTTGTTGGTCCAGGAGGAAGATTACGCGGATTTCCTGCGTCGGCGCTTCCGCGCCAGCTACAAACGGCCCGTGGAATCGAAACACTTGAAGAACCCGGTTCATTACATCCGCGCCGTTGCCAAGGCAGGCCCCAAATACAAAGTCAAGGTCCGCGTGGCGGGCCACGAGGGAGCCATCTACATCGACTTGTGCAACAAGAAAGGGCAGGCGGTCGAAGTCACGGCCGGAGGCTGGCATGTGGTCGATAACCCGCCCGTTCGCTTCCGGCGAACGCGGCTGATGGCCCCGCTGCCCGAGCCGAAGGAAGGGACGATTGACGCGCTGCGGCGATTTTGCCACGTCACCGATGAAGATTGGCCGTTGATCGTCGGTTGGCTGGTTGCGGCCCTTCGCCCGGAAGGGCCATACACGGTGCTGTCGATGGAAGGGCGGCCCGGTTCGGCGAAAAGCACGATGGCCCGCGTCTGCAAGGCGCTCGTGGACCCGTCCACGGCAGAATTGACCGCCGAGCCAAACAACGTGGAAGACGTGATGCTGCAAGCCTTCAAGTCCTGGGCGGTTGCCTACGACAACCTCTCGAAGCTGGACCAAAGACTCAGCGACACCCTCTGTCTTCTCTGCACGGGCGGTTCTTACAGCCGGCGGAAGCTGTACACGACCGAAGATCAGACGACGTTCAGCGTCAAGAACCCAGTGGTGATTTCGTCGGTCAAGGGCGTCATTACCGCGCGCGATTTGGTGGACCGCTCCCTATTGATTACCTTGCCGAGATTCGAGGAAGGCGAGAAGCGGTTATCGGAGAGAGAATTTGACGTGGACTTCGCCAAAGCATACCCCGCAATCTTCGGCGCACTGCTGGACGGCGTTGCCTCGGCCCTCAAGAATCTTCCCACGGTGCAGGTGAAGCACACGGCGCGAATGGCGGATTTCGCCGAGTGGGTGACGGCGGCGGAGCCGGGATGGGGATTCAAGCCCAACACGATCATGGAAGCCTATCAGGCCATGAGGTTGAGAGCGGCAAAGCTCGTGATCGACACGCCGCTTGGGCTGGCGCTGGTCGAACTGGCGAAACAGAACTGGAAGGGCACTGCCAAGCAACTCGCCGAGAAGTTGGGGCAAGGCAGGTGGCCCAGCGATCCGAAGGAACTGTCTGGCGAAGTCCGCTTGCTCACGCCCGATCTGGAAAAGGTTGGCGTCAGCGTCCGTGAAGGGAACCTGCACGGCCGAACGGGCT
>CAZFKF010001070.1:0-2644 GCA_964518805.1 uncultured Planctomycetaceae bacterium
CGATCGTTGCCCGCTGCGGCGCGATACGGATCAGAAACCGGTCGAGACCGTTGACCGCTCGCACGCAGAGCGCCCCGTCGCCCGACGTCCGCAGGACGCGGAACGAGAGTCGCACGTCCATGGTGGGATGCACAATGGCGGGTGGTACACGATTCCCCTGATTATAGGATGTCTCGGTCAACACCGGCCCTTCCTCAGCCGTGCCTGGCCGCCACGGAATCCGACGCCAATGACGGTAGACCAGCCAGTCGATGGGCTCTCGGCCCAAGCCGCCTGGATGCGTGAATACTCCGTCCTTGCGCGACCAGCGGCTTGCTGGGGAGTCGGGCCGCCACCGCGGCGGGAGTCGCGGGTCGAGATGTGGTACGTACCGGGCGTCGTACACCAGGACCGACGTGGCTTGCTGTTCGGCGAGCGTTCTTGGCGTCAAACGGCCATCGATGTGCACGCGCCCGTCGCGAATTTCGACCTTCTCGCCGGGCAACCCCACAACCCGTTTGACCGACACTTCCCTCTCGCGCCCCGGCGTGCGCAAGGCCACCACTTCCCACCGCCGCGGTGCGCGGAGATCGAACATCGCGCGGTGGACCAGCACGCGGTCGCCGGGCAATTCCGGCCAATCGTGCACGTCGTTTCCGGCATAGCCGCAATTGGGGCAGACAGCCCTCGGGTCGGCAGTCGGCCGGTCGCACCCACAGACAAAGGGGTAGCCGCAATCGCCACAAACGATATCGCGATGCGGACCCAAAAGCGTTGTGGCCATCGACCCGCTGCTCACCACGAACGGAACGGGCAGCCCTTCGAGGAACCACGTGCGCCAGGCAACAACGGCAATCAGCCCGTACACCAAGAACTCCACCGGACGGCGCACACCGTCGGTCAGCGTTCTGGAGGTAAGCGGCCTGTTTTCCTTCACGAGGTTGGGTCTTCTATCGAAGGTCTTGATGTCACGTCGGCAGAGTCAACTTGTCCGTAAAGCCCACGATGCGCGATCGCCCCGTTCGCAGTGCGGGCTTCAGTCCGTCTCGAGCGTCTGCCTGCGAAGGCGGCGACGCTTGGTCTTCGTTCACGGGAAGGCAGGTTCTTGCAGTCTGGCCGCAACCGATGCATCCGCAACGGAGATCTCCAGGAATCGTGCAACTCCATTTGGACGGCGATCCACGCACAGAGCAATCGCCTCCGGTCCAGCATCGCGCGGACTCGAGCCCCATTATACCGCACCGCAGGCCCAAATCGCCGCTCGAATCCGCTCGTCCTCGCGGCCCAAGAAGACCTGTAGCGAGATTGCGGAATCCCCGCGAGTGGCGATAGAATACGGTCGCAAGGAGGGGCATCGGATCGAACGTTCCCGGGCAGGCGGCATCCCGCGAAGGAGACGTAGGTACATGACAGAATCCGCTGCGATTGTATGGGGACGCCATGGGCGCCGCTTCCGCCGGCGAGCCTTCGTGGTCTGGCTGGCGATCGCCTGCAACCTGCTTGGCGTGGCGGTGCTCACGTACGTCTGCGCAGGGCCGGCGTCGGAAGGAGAGCGTCATCTCACGCTTCCCTCACCGCTCCAGCAGTTGGCGGCTCTCCATGAGCGGTTGGGAGAACCGGGGGCGAATGACTGGCTCTCGCGCTACAAGGAACCCGGTCAGACGTACATCGAGTATCTCCAGAGCAGCCCGAACCGTGCGACCGCGGATCGTCGGACGCTCTACATCCAACCCCTCGGCGACTTCAGTCCGACGCAGCAGAAGATCATCGACCTCACCGTCGAGTACATGGGCATCTATTTCCAATTGCCCGTTCGGGTGCAGAAGGGGCTGCCATTGGCCGTCATCCCCGAGCGAGCGCGGCGACGGCATCCCGAATGGGGCGTGCCGCAGATCCTCACCGGCTACGTTCGCGACGAGGTGCTCAAGCCGCGCCTGCCGAAAGACGCGGTCGCGCTGATCGCGTTCACCGCGTCCGATCTTTGGCCCGGAGAAGGCTGGAATTTCGTGTTCGGCGAGGCCTCGCTGGCGGACCGCGTGGGGGTATGGTCGATCCATCGCTTCGGCGACCCCGATGCCGGCCCGGAGAGTTACCGCCTCAGCCTACGGCGTACCCTTGGAACGGCGACTCACGAGACAGGGCACATGTTCTCGATGCAGCATTGCGTCTTCTATCTGTGCTCGATGTGCGGCAGCCTCACTTTGCCGGAGTCGGATCGCTATCCGCTGTGGCTCTGCCCGCAGTGCCTGGCCAAGCTGTGCGATGCCACGGGGGCAGAGCCCCGCAAGCGATTCCAGGCGTTGATCGCCTTTGCCGACGCCAATGGGCTCGAGAAGGAGGCGCAATTCTGGAAGAACTCGCTCCTGGCCATTTCGACTGAGTCCGAGAAACGGCCTTCGTCGGAACAGCCGCCCGCGGACGGGAAGACGACGCCGTCGCGGCCAGACTTGCCCGAAGGAGTAGGAACACTGCTGAAGCTACGATACTGGACTTGGGACGGCGGGAAGCAACGACAAGAGTCGTTCAAGGTCTCCGACGCCAAAACGATTGGCGCCATTCTCGACGTGATGCGCGAGGGTACCCAACAGGAAGATCACAAATGTGCTTCAATCGGCATTGCCGAGATCACCATGCGCCCTGGAAAGACGATTGAAGTGGAGCTTCT
>CAZFKF010001071.1:0-2642 GCA_964518805.1 uncultured Planctomycetaceae bacterium
AAAGCGCATCCCGACGACTACGGGGCGGTGATCCACGAACTGTGCCACGTGGCGCAGGCCTACGGCGCCAGCCGCGTGCCAGGTTGGGTGACCGAAGGAATCGCCGATTACGTCCGCTGGTTTCATTTCGAGCCCAAGGCCCGGCGTCCGCGCGTGAATCCCCAGCGGGCCAAGTACACCGACGGCTACCAGACCACGGCGGCCTTCTTCGACTGGATCGTGCGAACCAAGGACCCGTCCTTCGTTCAGCGCCTCAACGAGGCCGCCCGCAACGGGAAGTATAGCCCCGATCTCTTCCGCAAGTTCGCCGGCAAGCCGGTGGATGAACTCTGGGGCGAGTTCATCGAGTCGCTCCAGACGAAGTGACTGCGCGGCCGCCTAGCCCGACGGCGTCCCCAGCGGCCACGCGTCGCCAAGCGTTGCGCGTTCCAGATCGAAGATCTGCTTGAGGCCCGAGCGGGCCAGATCGAGCATCGCGAGCAGTTCGTCTTGGGTGAACGTGGTCCGCTCGCCGGTGCCTTGGACTTCCACCAGCCGGCCGGAGGACGTCATGACGACGTTCAAGTCGACCCACGCCGAGGAGTCCTCGACGTAGTCGAGATCCAAGAGCAATTGTCCCTCCACGATGCCGACGCTCGTGGCGCCCACCAGTTCTTTGAGTGGACTGCGCTTGGGATCGGGCAGTTCGGCGCGGATCGAACGCAGGGCGTCGACCAGGGCCATCAGCCCGGCGGTGATGCTCCACGTCCGCGTGCCGCCGTCGGCCTCCAGCACGTCGCAGTCGATGGTGATGGTTCGCTCGCCGAGGGCCGCCAGATCGGTGACGGCCCGAAGGCTGCGGCCAATGAGTCGCTGAATCTCGTAGGTCCTGCCGTCGAGCCGGCCCGAGCGTTCCCTCGGCTTGCGCGGCGACGTGCTGCCAGGCAGCATGCTGTACTCGGCGGTCACCCATCCGCGCCCCTTGCCGGCAAGCCACTCGGGCACCCGCGCTTCCACGCTCGCCGTGCACAGCACAGTCGTGCGCGCGGCCTGAATGAGGACGCTGCCGGCAGCGGCCGCCGTGAACGGCCGGAGCACTTTCGTGGGACGCAGTTGGTCGGGCCGTCGATCGGTGCGCATTTGGAGGCCCCCTGAAGAAAGAGTGAATCCCGGACTGTCAAAGCTCGTCGGAGTCTGCGGCTGCCCTCGCCCCCGGCCCCTCTCCCGCCAGCGAGTGCGAGGCGGCTATGGCCGCGTGGCCCATTGCTCTGGCGAGGTGGGGAACAGCGGCGTGTGTTTCACCCCTTGGCGCCGCTCCTGCATCCAATCGGCCACTGTGTCGCGCCAGCGGGCGTAATGGGCGGTCTGTTTGTGGGCAGCCGCACCGGCGTCATCCCGGTAGACTTCGTAGAGCACGAAGCGGTTCGGGTCGTCGGCCTGCTGGAGCACATCGAAACGCAGGTTGGCCGGCTCTTGGGTGGTGTTGCGGGCGTTTTCGAGCGTGGCCTCGATAAACGCCTCGCGGTGCTCCGGCTTCACGTGGATGTGAACGCAAACCAGGTTCATCGCAGGTCCTCCTCGATTCGGTTGCTGTATCAGTATATCCGCCCGCAGCCGCGGAGGCAGGGGGCCGCAGGGTTGCGTCGCCGTGCAGCCCGCAGAATCGAGAGAGGCGAAGCGGCCGCCCAGCAGCGGCCGCCCAGCAATTGCTCCCCTCTCCCGTTCGACGGGAGAGGGGCCGGGGGTGAGGGGATCTACCGGGGAAATCCCGGAACCATCCCCAGGCAGCCGCTAAGGGCGGGCCTTCTTGGTCACCTTCTTCGCCGGCTTCTTGGCCTTCCTCGCGGCGGCTTTCGGCGGTTCAGTGGGCGTCTCGGCCTTCTCGGGAGCCTGCTCCGCTGATGGTTTCCGGCGAGTCTGCCTCCCCTTCTTCGTGGCCCCGGGCCGCTGGGGCGGCGCGGCGTCAGGGCCGTCGAGGTCGATGCCGAAGACGTCCGAGAGGTCGTCCGACGCAAGCCGTTTTGATTGCCCGCTTGCCGTGGCGGCGGAGACGGCCGCCTCGGCGTCGGCGGCGATCAGTTCCTCGTGGTCGACGCCGCGGAGCTTGAAGAGCAACTCGGGCTTGTGATCCAACCGGGCCCCAACGCCGTAGAGCACGGCGGCCACGTGCTTGCACATCGTGGCCCAGTCCGGGCAACTGCACTTCAGCGAAATCTCGCTGGGAAGCGGGAACAGGCCGTCCTGGCGATCGGTGACGACCTCCATGACCTGATCGGACAGGTGGCCCTGCAACAATTCGATGAGCGAGCCGATCTGCCCCGTAGAGCGGCGTTTGACTTCCTTCCACTTCTTGGGCGGCAGGGTCTTGATGGCGATCTTCACGCTGTAGAGTTCGGAGCCGCAGACCTTGGCCTCGATTTCGCCCTTGTCAATCGCCAGGTGGCAGACCGAGCCGTTGCGAACGTAGGTCCGTCCGCGCGGCAGGCGGTTGGCGAAGTCGCTGAACGACTCCAGGTGGTCGCACCACGCCTCGCCCCAGAAGGTCCTGGCGATCTTGCGCCCCTCGATCGTGACCGGCTGCACGTCGACCCCTTTCTTGCGCAGCGCCTCCATCTTCTTCATCGCCTTGCGTCGCCGCTCGGCCACCGGAACGTAGGGCTTCC
>CAZFKF010001072.1:0-2638 GCA_964518805.1 uncultured Planctomycetaceae bacterium
CGCCGATGGCCTGCGTGCTCGACGCGCAGGCCGCGATACAATTGGCATTGGGCCCTTGGGCGTTCAGCAGCGACGCCAGGCACTGAGCCGGCACCTGGGGTTCGCAATTGGCGGCCAGTTCTGGATCGATCACTCTCAGGGCATGCGAGGAGAACTCTCCCAGGTCGAAGGTCCCGTTCTGCATCGCCGGGGCGATTGCTTCGCCAAGCTCCGCAAGCTCAGGAAACGTCTCGCCGCATCCCAGGTACACGCCAAAACGCAACGGGTCGAGGCGTTCCGGGTTCAACCCGGAACTCCGCACCGCCTTGATGCCCGCCCCCACGGCGAAGCGCGTCTGGCGCGGATGCTTGCGCCAGCGGGCCGGATCCTGGCCCACGTCCGAAACGTCCCAATCGCGCACTTCCGCAGCGATTCGAACGGGAAAGCGGCTGGCGTCGAAGAGGTCGATCGGGCCAATTCCCGAGCGGCCTTCCTTGAGGTTATCCCAAACCTCGTCCACATTGCTCCCTAAGGGAGTGATGCATCCCGCGCCGGTAATCACGACACGATGCGTCATGCAACACCTTTGGGAAGTCCTGCGGAAATCACGGAAGTCCTCTACATCAAGGTCTATCGGCGCGAACGCCGTCGCGAATAGAAACCCAAGCAGAGGGGGCTCTTGTCGCGAAAACTCGGTAAACACCTCCTGGTCGCCCCATATTCTCACACGGCTAGCACTGTTTGGCTATCCTTCGCAGATGGCAGCGAAGTCGTGTGCACATAGCGATAGGGGGCGATCCCAGTCAATCGCGTGGATCCGCAGGATACAATTGCGAGTCCAACTGTGCGGCGAAATTCACCCAGTTAATCTAGGTGGTATAGGTGGTCTAGTGCGTGCCTGGACGCAGGGCGGGCGGGGCCTACTTCAAATTTCGGGGTATTTAAGGCTCATCTTCTCCCGTTTGCCCGGACTATCCCTCTGGACACCCGGATGGGCGAACCGTTGCGGGCGAGGAAAGAAATCAGGTCGCGTCTATCCTGGTCTTCCCCCGATTCTCTCAACCGACGATTCGACGGACCGCTCGCTCCAGATCGGGGTCGGAAAAGACAAAGCCCGAGGACTCGAGTTTGCGCGGCATCACGCGGGCACCGGAAAGAAGCATTTCGTCGGCCATCTCTCCCAAGGCCAATCGCAGCATGAGGGCGGGTGCCAAGAAGAGCGTGGGTCGGTGCAACACCCGCCCCAGGACTGCGGTGAACTCACGATTGGTCACGGGGCGTGGGGAGGTCACGTTGACGGGCCCTTGCAGTGAGTCGCGCTCGAGGATCGACATGATCGCCCGCGCTGCGTCGTCTAGCGTGATCCAACTCAGATACTGCCGGCCGCTGCCCAAGCGTCCGCCGAGCCCCAGGCGGAATAACGGCAACAGTCGGGCCAAAACGCCGCCCTGACGGTCGAGAACCACGCCAAGCCGGGCGTGAACGACGCGAATCCCAGCCGCAGACGCTGGCTGCGTGGCAGCCTCCCACGCGCGGCAGACGTCGGCCAAAAAGCCTGCACCGGGCTCGCTCGTTTCATCCAGCGCATCGCTGCCGCGGTTGCCGTAGTAGCCGACAGCCGAGGCGGAGACCAACACCTTGGGCGGGCGAGCTAGCCCGGCCAGGGCCTGGGCCAACAGTGAGGTTCCGCGGACCCGGCTGTTGCGGATGCAGGCCTTCTTGGCCTCGGTCCACCGGCCCGAGGCCAAGTTCTCACCTGCCAAATGGACGACCGCGTCCAAGTCTTCCAGCCCGTCGGCATCGACGGTGCCGGCGTCCGGGTCCCAATGGACGTGCTTGAGCCCCGGCGCGGGCTCGCCGCGAACCAGTCGAACCGCCTCGTTCGGTGCGGGCAGCCGGCGGATCAACGCCGACCCAACAAGTCCGCTGGCACCGCTAACGAGGACTCTCATCGCCTAGGCGTGCTTTTTCTGGAAATCGACCATGAAGTCGCGAAGTGCGGCCACTCCTTGCTCGGGCATGGCGTTGTAGATCGACGCCCTGCACCCACCCACAGAACGATGCCCTTTGAGTTCGGCCAGCCCTTGCTGCTTCGCCTGTTTGAAGAATTCTTCCTCGGCCGCGGCGTTGGGCAAGCGGAATGTGACGTTCATCACCGACCGGCTGGACGGTTCGGCATGTCCGGAGTAGAACCCGTTGCTCTTGTCGATCGCATCGTAGAGCATCTGGGCCTTCGCGCGGTTGACGGCGTACATCTTCTCCAGGCCGCCCACGGTGTTCAACAGCCAATCGGTCACCAGTTTCACGACGTAGATGCAGAAGGCAGGCGGGGTGTTCAAGAGCGACTTGCCTTCGGCCAGCACCTTGTAGTTGACCATCGAGGGCAGGTCCGCGGGCGACTTGGGCAGGAGGTCGTCGCGGATGATCACCATGGTCACCCCCGCCGGGCCCGCGTTCTTCTGGGCGCACGCGAAGAGGATGCCGTACTTGGCGATGTCCAGCGGACGGCAGAGGAAATCGCTCGACGCGTCGCACACCAGCGGCACGTTGCCGGCCTCGGGCGGGTTGGCGAACTGAATGCCTTGGATCGTCTCGTTCGAGCAGTAGTAGAGGTACGCGGCCTGCGGATCCAACTGCAATTGATCCTGCGCGGGCATCC
>CAZFKF010001073.1:0-2636 GCA_964518805.1 uncultured Planctomycetaceae bacterium
ATTACCACGATCGGCACTACCAGTCGCCGGCCTATGTCTCCGGCGACTGACGTAGCTCCTAGATTCCCTGCATCCGATTTCCATGGGCAGTGAACTCATCTCAGTCGTCGGCTTCAAGGGTGATTCCGCCGTGGGAATGACCGTCGCAATTGCATTTGGCTCAGCGCTGGTGGGAAGCCTGCTGCTGACACCTGTAATGCGCTGGGTGGCGCCGCGAATCGGGCTCGTGGATCGGCCTGACGGTCGCCGCAAATTGCATGGCAAGGCCATTCCTCTGGGCGGCGGGGCGGCGGTTCTATTTGCCACAGGGATCGGCCTGGGAGTTTCGTTTCTGGTCTCCCATCTCTGGAAGGGGGGGGGCACTGCGCGAGCGGCGGAGCTCGTGGCCCTGCTGATGGCGAGTGTGGTTGTTGTTGTGCTCGGGCTGGTGGATGACTGCGCGCGGCTGAGTGGACGTCAAAAACTCGTCGGACAGTTTCTCGCCGTGTCGATCCTGGTCTGTAATGGCTTGGTGATCGAACGCGTAGCCATTTTTGGATATCAGATCGAACTCGGTTTGTTGGCCATTCCGCTCACCTACTTCTGGTTGTTCGGGGCCATCAATTCGCTAAACCTGATGGATGGAATCGACGGTTTGGCGACCATGCTGGGTGTTATTCTCGTGGCTACCTTTGCCGTGCTGGCGGCGATGATCGGTCGTTTGGAAGTGGCAATCGTCGCGGCGACTTTTGCGGGCGCTTTGTGCGGTTTTTTGCGATTCAATTTCCCGCCGGCCAGCATCTTCTTGGGCGATGCCGGTAGCATGCTGATCGGGCTGGTCGTCGGCACCCTCGCGATTCAGGGATCTCTTAAGGGGCCAGGCACAGTGCTCCTGGCGGTTCCACTCGCCGTGTGGACCTTGCCGATCCTCGATTCGGCCGCCGCGGTGCTCCGCCGCAAGCTCACGGGCCGAAGCATCTACAGTACGGACCGAGGTCACCTGCACCATTGTTTAATGGAACGCCTAGGGAGCAATCGTAAAGTCCTTGCATGCGTCGGAGCATGTTGCGTCCTGACCTCCTGCGCTGCCCTGATCAGCGTCACGCTGAAGGCTGACGTGGTCGGACTACTCGTCGGCCTCGCCGTGGCTGCCGTTTTGGCCATTTCCGGTCTGTTCGGCCGCGTCGAATCCGAGATGCTCCTACGGCGATTGTCCGGCCTCGGTCGCTCGTTGATATACGGGACGAAGTCCCGCGAGATAGAGCCAGGGGAAGAGATCCTGCGACTGCAGGGATCGCGCCAGTGGCGCACGCTTTGGGAGACGTTGACCGAATCGGCCACGAGACTGCACGTTTACAGAATTCACCTAGACCTGAACCTCCCGAAATATCACGAAGGCTTTAGCGCGACGTGGGAAAGCGCCGATCGCCCAAATTCAGAGATGCATTGGAGCGTGGACATCCCGCTCATGGTCGACGGCGGCTTGGCGGGACGGCTCACGGTCCTCGGCTGCAGAAATGGGGAACCGGTAGCCCGCGAGATTGAATCGCTCTTGGAGGTCGCCAGTTCGCTGGAAAGGGAACTGCCGATATTCCTTGAAGCCGCGACGGTGACGCAGCCGCAGAATCCACGCCCCGACTTTGGGCCATCGACCCTTGCGGCGGAATCAGACTCCTTTTCGCGTTCTGTTCAATCTGGCCAAGGGACGATTGTATGAAGATGATTCCCCGCCTGCTTTGGACCGCTGGCTTGCTCATCCTGGTATATGGTGCGACGTGTTGGACGGCGGCGAGCGCTAAGCCTGGCCAGATCGAACTACCCGCTAAAGACCTCAATTCCCTCCCATCACGCTTTGGGGCATGGACTGGCGAAGACACGGCTGGGGATCCGGAGCTATTGGCCAAGATCAGTACGTCGCACCTTAATCGAGTCTACCGAAACGCTGCCGGATATGCCATCGACACATACATAGCCGTGTTCGCGGACTATGTTTCCGAACGAGGCCTGATACTCCCGCACGCCCCGGATCTCTGCTATCCGGCCAATGGATATCGCATCGTCGATACTCAGGAGGTAGCACTATCTTCCAAAGGTGGTCCGGAATGTAATGCTCGTTTGCTAAGTGTCGAACGCGAGAACTCTCGCCTCTTCGTCTTGTTCTGGTATCAGATGGGAGACCGGTTCTTCACGTCCAACGAGGCAATGCGAGCAACGTTCTGGTCTTTCCGAGGGCAGCGAGTCTGGCCGCCAATCGTCAAAGTCATGTTGCAGACATCCGCATCGGACGTCCGCTCGGCGCGCGACCAGTTTCGTGAACTGGCGGGTCCCGTCCTCACGTGGCTGGGAGAATATCGCTAGGAGTCCCGATTCGGGTTGGCTGTGTGTCAGAAGTGTGTCCCGATAAGGACTCTGAAGCCGCTCCAGTGAAATCGCCAACCGATCGAGCGGAGATGCGGGTTCTGTTTCTTAATCGGTCTTATTGGCCGGATGCTGAAGCCACGGGACAACTCCTGGCCGAGTTGTGCGAGGACTTAGCGCCGCGTTTCGACTCCACGGTGCTCGCAGGGCAACCCAATCACAATCCTCACCAAGCGCTCTACCACCCCCACGGCTGGCAAGTGCGGCGAGGTGTCAGGATCCGCAGGGCGTGGAACCCG
>CAZFKF010001074.1:0-2636 GCA_964518805.1 uncultured Planctomycetaceae bacterium
TGGCGTAACCGGGATACGGCATCGGGGCTCCGTTGGGGCCAATGGCGCCGGCGAATCCGGCCGCGGTCACTCCGCTCGCGTCGGCGGTGGGATTGGGCAGTCGAAGATCCTTGTTGCCGACGCGAACCACGGCGAGGATGGCCCCGCGGCGATCGGCTTCGACGATCGGATCAACGCCGGGATCGAGCCGCGTGCTGACCAGCGTCTCGACGCCCGCTACCGCCAGTTCCTGGAACTCAGGGTCCGGCAGGTAGATGACTTTGGTCACAAAGTTGCCGCTGAGCACCTGATCGAAGTCTTCCGGGGTGAACTGCACGGGAATGGCATTGTGGGCAAGGAAGGCTGCGGTGCGGGGCATGGTCGGGCCGACCTCCAGGGTCGGATACAGTTCCACGCCCGGCCGGGCCGGGATGTTGCCCAGTTTCAGCCGGTAGATCGATCCTTCCGGGAAGTTGTAGCGGCCCGGGCAGATCAGCGGTTCGGAATCGAACATGCCCGGCGCGGATACGTCCCAATTGATGGACATCCCGTCGGGACCGGCGAAGACCACTTGGGCGGCCTGGGCAGGAACCGGAACCGCCGGTTGGTACATCATGACACCAGGTCCAGGGCCATCAACGCCGGGGCCGGGGTGCATCAACATGGGGGCCGGCGGCAGATTGTTTCGGATGCCGCCGTTTCCATGCCCGCCAGGCCCGCCGGGCCCACCCTGACGGCACACGTCCTGGCAGCAACCGGCTGTCGCTACCACGAGAACCAACATGTACTTGCCGTAGTTCATCAGGTATCCCCCCTACGTAACCTGCGCTTGTTCCACCCAAAGCATGGTTCGGACAGTCCTAACGACCTTGGGTCGCTCAAGCACCATTGCTTTTCGACGTGGCGAGTTTCCCTGCCGCCCGATACCATGGTCTGTGGCCATAGCGCGGCGATGAGAAAACCCCTCTAGGGTCTAATGTTCGGACTGCTATAACGCTATTCTTTGGCAAATCCGTCAGATCCCCCAAAATGAAACCGAAAGTTGCCACCATTACCGCTCTGGTTATCGGCACGTTGGTGGTGGCAGCGGGGATCTTTCCTGCGACAAGAGGTCTGGCTCTGTCCATCTTGCGAGGGGAGCGGACGCTCCGCGATCTGGCCTTCTGGAGCATGGGAAATGGGGGGCATGCTGCCGAGAACGGCGGGGCACACGCGCCAACTGAGGAAGGGAAGACGGCGCAGGTTGAGGCGCCCGGGACGGCGGGCGGGGCAGGGGGGGCAGAACTGTTTGTGGCCGATCCTCAGGCCGACGCGCTGCTTGCCAAGTCCATCGCCATGCTCGATCGCTGCTCTTCAATCGTCGCCAAGACCCGGCAGTCGGTCGAAATGCACGGGAAACATTTGGCGGGCTCGGGCGAGTATATCGAGCGGCGAGCCAAGCCGATTCCCATGTTCCGGATGGAACTGAAGGTGCAGGTGGGCAGCGAACCGAAGACGCTCCTCCATGTGTGCAATGGCCGGTACTTCTGGCGCTGCGAGACGTACAAGGGAAAGGGAACCGCCGAACGAATCGATCTGGCGCGCGTCATCCAGGCCCGGGAGGGGCGCGAGGACGTGCCGCTTCCGGCGTTCAACCAATGGCCGGGCCTGGGCGGTCTGCCGCGGTTGTTGCAGGAACTACGCGGCGCATTTCAGTTTTCCACGCCGTATCCCACGCAACTCCGCGACCAGGATCGGACGGCGGTGACCGCCATCCTAGGTATTTGGAAACCAGAGCGCTTGGCGGTCTTGATGCCGGACCGCCGCAGCCTCCCGAAGTCGGCCCAGAAGTTCGGTCCCCACGGCCTGCCCGAACACCTACCGTACTGTGTCATCGTGTACCTGGGCCGGGACGACCTGTTTCCGTTTCGCATCGAGTATCATTCCCGTCCCGTTCGGACGTCTCCGACGCAGGGAACCGAGGAGGATACGCCGATGGTGGCGATGGACTTCTTCGAGGTTGCCTTGAACGTCTCGGTCCAGGAAGCGCGGTTCTCGTTCGCGCCGGGAAACCTCGAGTCCTCCGATCAGACCGATCGATATCTGGAACGCCTCCGACTCAAGCATCAGCAGGGCAGGGCGGGGGAGGGCAGGGCGGAGGGGAAATGAGGCAAGCGGGAGGTCGGAGATCGGATTCCTCGTCTCTTAGTTCTCCGCCAGCCGGCTTGCCACGCGCAGCGCCTCGATCATACTGCTGACTTGGGCCTTGGCCTGCCAGGCGATATCAAAGGCTGTGCCGTGGGCCACGCTGGTCCGCACGATCGGCAATCCGAGCGTGACGTTCACCGCGCGGTGCATGCCGAGGAGTTTCAAGGCGATGTGTCCTTGATCGTGGTACATGGCCACCACGGCGTCGAAGTCGCCGTCGCGAGCGCGGACCATAAGCGTGTCGGCCGGCAGCGGGCCGGCGAGATCGAGCCCTTCGGCGTGGCCGCGCTGGACCGCCGGGTGGATGATCCGCAGCTCTTCGTCGCCAAACAAACCGCCCTCGCCGCCGTGCGGGTTGAGCGAGCACACCCCGATGCGCGGGCGGGAGCCTTTCAGGCGGTTCATGAACTCGTGCGCGAGTCGCGACTTGACCAACACCGCTTCCTCGTTCAGTTGAGCGAACACGTTGC
>CAZFKF010001075.1:0-2632 GCA_964518805.1 uncultured Planctomycetaceae bacterium
CAACACGACGACCGTGAACGGACCCGTGTTCTTCGCCGGCTCCTTGGACGATGCCTTGCCGGGTTCCTTCGTGCCCGTTTCCGCGCGGCCTTCCAGTCCGTTCGCAGCCGCGGAGCCGGGAAGTTGCGGGATGTCGCGCGGCCGAGCCTTTGAACCGTCTCTGAAGGGCGGCGGTTCGTCCTGCGGCGGCTGCTCGATGGGTTGGCGTCCGGAGCCGATTCTCCTGGTGGGAGCGGTGTCGCGCGTTGCGGACCGATCCGTGGGATCGGAGGCGTTCTGCGGAAAGGGGTATTTGTCCCACAACGAAGTCAGCGCGGCGAAGGGCTGGTACGCGGCCGTCTTGCCCTGCGAGGGAAGAAGTCTGCGGAGATCGAGCCCGCCAGATGCTGAGGGAGGCTTGGCGGCCGAGGCGGCAGTCGCAGGCGTCTTGACCGGGTCCTCGCGCGGCAAGACGTCACTGCCGACCACGACCCGAAGCGTGTGGATTTCCCGCAGCTTGGGTGGAATATCGACCTCGATGTTCTGATCCTGCTTGAACAATTCCAGCTCTTGGCGCGAGATCTGGAGAATGTACTCGATCCCGCCGCCGGGCAGGGCCTTCCAGCCCGAATCGAGACCTATCATCCCCCACGTCACCCCGAGTAGGATTGCATGCATGGGCGGTTCCCCTGCGTCCGAGAGCCTGCTATTGTTTATCTAGCCGCTCTATCTTACTGGGGGGGTGACGGAAACGTAAAGATAAATCGATCGTCTCAGCGTAAACAAAGCAGTCCCAGGAGGTAATCCCTCGGAATTGTGTATCTGTGGGAAGACTATTCCCCCTCGCATCGAGACGTGGCCTTCAGAATGAGAGGTCGGTGTGGTCGGGCAGAAATCGGGAGGGAGACGATGGCTCGCGCTGACGTTCAAGCTTGTGGTCATCGCGATCGTGGTCTGGTTTGTCCGCCGGACAATCGCCGACGCGTGGCGCCAACTCGGTGAGCATCCCTGGGAATTCCACCCCGAATGGATCGCGTTGTCCGGTGTACTCTACCTCGTTGCGCTGTTCCCATCCGCTGTTTTTTGGTTTCTTTCGCTTCGGTCGCTGGGCCAGCACCCGCATTTCTGGGAATCGATGCGCGCGTACTTCATCGGCCATTTGGGCAAGTACGTGCCGGGCAAGGCGATGGTCGTGGTCATTCGCGCGGGGCTCATCGGAGGCCACCGGGTCGACACCGGCGTGGCTGCGGCAAGCGTCTTCCTGGAGACCCTGACTTGGCTTGCCGCGGGGAGCTTTCTGGCCGCGGCCTATCTCGTCGCAACCATTCGCCACGACGACGTGGTGTTCTGGGGAGCTGTTGGGCTGATGGTCGTCACGGGCTTGCCCACGTTGCCCCCCGTCTTTCCTCGCCTGGCGCGGCTGGCAGGAGTCGGAAAACGCGATCCGGCAATTGTCGAGAAGCTCCATCGATTGGGCTATAGGACCATGCTGCTGGGTTGGATTCTTATGGCCGCAGGATGGACATTCATGGGGTTGGCCTATTGGGCTACTTTTCGGGCACTGGGCCTTATGGGAATCGAGGGAATCCGCGGCTTTCCCCTCTATACAGCGGCTGTCGCACTAGCCGTAGTGGCTGGATTCCTGGCGGTTTTTGTCCCCGCGGGAGTAGGGATAAGAGAAGCGGCGTTGGCGAAGTTGATGATTCCATACCTCAGGGGCATTGCGCCGCAAGCGGAGTTGGTTGCCTGGACTGCGGCCATGTTGTTTCGATTGGTCTCGGTGGTGTCAGAGCTTGGGATTTCGGGTATCCTATATTTTGCTGGCCTTCCGAAACCGAGACCTCCCCGCGAGGAACCGCCCTCCGCGCAGAACGCGTAGCCTGAAGCCCGGTTCCCAGTGCTTTTCCCATGTTGTCCATCGTCATTCCAGTCTTCAATGAGGCGGAGAGCCTGGAATCTCTTCACCAAGAGATCCGCGAGGTTGCTGCCGCCCACCGGCTCGACTACGAGATCATTTTCATCGACGACGGTTCCACCGACGGCTCTTGGCAGGCGATCCGCCGCATTGCGGCCGAAGATCCGCTGGTCCGCGGATTGCGGTTCCGCCGCAATTTCGGCAAGGCGGCGGCATTGACGGCGGGCTTTGACGAGGCGCTCGGTCAGTATGTCGTAACCCTGGACGCGGACCTCCAGGACGATCCGCACGAGATTCCGCGGTTTCTCGCCGAGATGCAGAACGGGCATGACGTTGTCAGCGGTTGGAAGAAGGTGCGGCACGATCCATGGACCAAAGTGTTTCCGTCCCGGGTGTTCAACGCGATGGTCACCGCCATGACGGGAGTGCGGCTCCACGACCACAATTGCGGGATGAAGTGTTATCGCCGCGAAGTCTTCGATGAAGTGCGGATCTACGGCGAGTTGCACCGTTTCCTGCCGGTGTTGGCCGCGGCCAGGGGATTCCGCGTCGGCGAATTGGTGATCCAGCACCGTGCGCGCAGGTTCGGCCGATCGAAATATGGCGGGGCCCGCTTCATCAAGGGCTTCCTCGATCTGCTGACCGTGCGATTCCTGACCGGCTCCGGGCCGCGTCCGCCGCACGTCTTGGGGACGGTCGGGCTGGTGGCGTTCTCGCCCGGGGCAGCCGGGCGGGCTT
>CAZFKF010001076.1:0-2628 GCA_964518805.1 uncultured Planctomycetaceae bacterium
GGTGGCACTGGTGGCCAACAAGAGCCTAGCGGAGACTGTGGCCCAATCGCTCGAAGAGAAGGGTGTCACGGTTTCGGCTTTGTAGTGGCTCAGCGTTTCTTCCGCCTACGGCATTGCCTCGGCTCTTCCTTCTGGCTGACTTCGGGTGTCCTGTAACCCTTGGGCAACACCACCTCGGGCGCACCTTCCTTGGGCACGAGGTTCACCGAGACGTAAAAGTACCCGAAGGAGCCGTTCGGGCTGCCCATCGCCACGACGAGCAAGGTTGGATCGTCAGGCCAATCGAAGTGCAAGATGAATCTGCTATGGTCGCTGGGGTCGAAGTAGCGAGCCAACCCGTGCAACTTCGGCAGCACCGTGAGGTTGATGAACTGGGCGAACTGCCGGTACGCATCCTTCTGGGTGTCCTGGTCGAACTTGTGCCCCTGTCGATCCCAAAGGATGTCCAGCGGGAACTTGTCGCTGGGGTGGAAGATCGCACGAGCACCCCAGGCGAGGACGGAGTTGTCGAGAGCGGGATAGCCGAACCAAGTGAAGTTGGACATGGGCTTTTTCCTTCTGCGTGGAAGTCGTCAGCGATTACTCGTCCTCGCCGGTGTCCGCCTCCTCAGCCAGCCGCTCGTCTACTTTGCTGACCCGGCCGGTGATGTAGCCGATGATCTGGGCGAGGAAGACTGCCCGCTGGTGACCGACCATCTTGTTGTAGGCCACCTTGAGCGGGGCCAACCGCTGCTGGATCAAATTCTTGTTCTTGCCCTTCTTCTCCCGGCGCTTTAGCTCCTCGGCGGCGAAGAACGCATCGTGGTTGGCCTGCCACTCAACTGCACGAGGGTCGTTCTCCAGGAAGCCGACATAGCGGCCGGTGTTCCCGAAGATGGTGCTTTCCTTTTCGGGGCTGTGCTCGAACTCGTAGATCGTCCCCGGTCGTCCCACGAGCTTGGGAACCTTGCCGCCGTAGATCCGCTCTTGCGGCAATGTCTCCGGCAGCCTCCTCTCCCGCAGTTCCTCATCGGTGATCGGCAGGAAGATGCCGCCGAGCTTCTCGTCCGAGGTCGTGCAAGGCCCGATGTAGACCAACATGATCTTCGGGTTGGGCTTCTCGTCGGCGTTCGGTTCGACTGGAGGCTGCGTGGTCACTTTCTTTCCCATGGCAATCCAACTTTTGTATCGGGCGTAACGCTTGGCTCGCTGGTGTCCCGAAGGCGACCAGGGCTTCCCTGCCCTGATCGCCTTCGCCCCCTCTTGGACGACTCATGCCGCTGGGACGAGGGTGTCCTGCTCTTCGTGAACGGGGACGACTTCAATTCGCAGGTCTTTCGTGACGAGTCGCCCGGCCCGCTTGGTCTTGGGCAGCTTGGCAATCAGGTCGTCCTTGACGGCTTGAACGGCGGTCTCCACATCCTTGATGCGGGCCTCGATTCGCTCGCCCTTGTTTGCCTTTTCGGCCATGGCCTCCGTGATTGCCTCTCGGAGAATGGCAAGGGCTCGATCACGGGTAACTCCCGCCTTCTCCCAGAAGAGGGCGAGGATCGGGATCAGCGGGAGACTTGCAGTCGGAGCGACCAGTTGGTCGGCCTGCTTGTCCACAGTGCCCATGACCCGGATGGTCACGACTTCATCGAAGGTGTGGCGACCGGGCGACAGGTCGAGGAGTTCATCTTTCCAGCACCTGGCGATGAGGGCCTTCAGGTTCTCGCACATGACATTGCTCCGTGAGGGGTTGTCGTTTGATCGGTCACTTCCGATGGTCTTGCAGTTGGTGTCCTGCGGCGTTCTTCCGATTCGCAGATGGTGGTCGCTGCGATCCCCGGCGCTTCGTCCGGTTGTCAGCAATCGCCAAGACCTCGGGCTGCTGCATGACGGGAAGCAAAACAGCGACCTCGGCCGGTATGTGCTCAGCGGCTCGGTAGGGCAATCGCAACATGCAACTGCCTTTCATCTCGACGAGCAGTAGAAGGATGTACTGCGTGCCGATCTCGGACGGCAACGGCCAATGCGTGCGCCAGTAGCTCCGGGCAATCTTGTCTGCCCAAGCCCAAGCAGCCCGCCATAGATCGGATCGGACGGGGCGGATGCCGTAGTGCGACAAGTGCCGCCGCACGTCCTTGACTAACTTCTTCTTGGGCCACCCAGGCAGACTGTGATCCTCGGCCATGCCCGTCCTCCATTCCCAATGTGCATTCCACCAACGGTCGGAATCGTGGTGTCCTCTCACTCGCCGCACTCGTCTCGATAACGAGCGAGAACCCGATAGAAAGTGGCCTTCGACTTCTGGCTCTTGGTGCAGAAATAGGCCATCTGGTCCTTGGGAGAGTCGGGGAACTTGGCGACCGCATCCCGCAGAAGCCGCAGGTCTCTTGCCTTGAGGTCGAGCCGCCTTGTGGCCTGCTGTTTCATCCCGAGGTTCTGCAACTGACTCCGCACAAGCGGTCGCCAATCCAACGCTTGCTCTCGGGCGTACTGATACTTCCGCAAACTGGAGCCGAGCAGCCGCATCGAAATCTGGCGGTCGTCGGCGTGTTCGGCGATAAAGTCGATGACGCTTTCGCACTCCTGAGAGGAGATACCACGGAATCCCCAGGGTCAGCGCGCACTCTGGGGTAAATGGGCTGGCGCGATAAGGGGGTT
>CAZFKF010001077.1:0-2628 GCA_964518805.1 uncultured Planctomycetaceae bacterium
AGGCAGGAACAGGAGGCCCTGGCCTACTACCATGAGCACGGCGCCTGCCGGGGAATGCCGCGCCAGCGCAGTCCAGGCCAGCGCCTGCACGAACGTCGAGATCGCCGGCTGCACGATCCGCAACGTGGGCAGTTGGGCCGTGGAAATGTCGGGCCGCCAGAGCCGCGTCGTGGGGTGCGATATCTACGAGACCGGCGACGGCGGGATTACCCTCTCGGGCGGCGACCGCCGGACGCTGGCACCGGCCGGTTTGACGGCCGACAACAATCACATCCACCATTACAGCCGCTGGAACCGCATCTGCCGTCCGGCGGTGAGCCTCGACGGCGTCGGCAACCGCGCCACTTACAACCTCATCGACAACGCCCCGCACCAAGCCATCTCCTTCGGCGGCAACGATCACACGATCGAGTTCAACGAGATCCACAGCGTGTGCTACGAGTCGAATGACGCCGGAGCGATCTATTCCGGGCGCAACTGGACCATGCGCGGCACGGTCATTCGCTACAACTACTTCCACCACATCAACGGCTTCGAGGGCCGCGGCTGCGTCGGCGTGTACCTCGACGATCAGTTCTGCGGCACGGAGATCTTCGGCAACGTCTTCTACAAGGTGACCCGGGCCGCGATGATCGGCGGCGGGCGCGACTGCACGATCGCCAACAACGTGTTTGTCGATTGCGTGCCGGCCACGCACGTCGATGCGCGCGGGCTGGGCTGGGCGGCCAGCGGCCGCGAGGGCCTGGAGAACAGCCTGAAGGCGATGCCCTATCAGGAGCCGCTCTGGGCCGGACGTTACCCAAACTTGGTGAACATCCTGAACGAGGACCCCATGGCCCCGCGCGGCAACCTGATCGCGCGCAACATCTGCGTAGGCGGGACGTGGGGCGATTTCGAGGCCAAGGCCAAACCCTTGGTTGCGTTCCGCGACAACCTGCTCGATCAGGACCCGCATTTCGTCGATCCCCAGAACCAGAACTTCCGACTGAAGGACGATTCGCCGGCCTTCAAACTCGGATTCGAGCAGATCCCGCTGGAGAAGATCGGGCTGTACCAGGACGACCGTCGCGCCTCGTGGCCCGTGACGCACGCCGTGCGGCCCATGGCCGCCGCGCCGAAATGAACCCAGCTTGGCAGAGCACCCTACGGGTTGCATGCCTCGCAGAGCAGGTACGGTGTCACCGGCCATAGAGATGGCCATCCTCATGCGAAACCGGAGGAATTCGCCGTGAGCCGGGAAAAGGTCCAGATTCGTTCGGAGCGTCCCATCTATCCGTCGCCGGCCGGGCGGGTGACGTCGGTCGATGCGACGGGCAATCCCAACATCATTACGCTGGGCGAAATCTACAACCTGAGCATCCGGCAGCCGGTCATCGTTGGCATCGGCATCGCCCCCGCCCGATACTCGCATCAACGTGCACAAGCCTGCCCCGAAACGCGTGCCGGCAAAAGGGCCGTAATCGAGGCGGAGACGGATTGGCCCTCTTCATGTTCTCAGGCTTTTCGCGCACGGTCGATCGTCCGGAGGGGATGGACCGGAATGGAAGGACGCTTCAATTCCGGATCTGAGCAGCCGCTCGTTGGGGGAGTGTCCCACCATTCGGGACGTGCTTGCGTGGATTTCACACGAGTTTTCAGGGCATCGTTTGCGTATTTGGCTGGAAGACGTTATTATCAGTTTTTTCAGAAACAAATAGGTGCCGTCCCGTTGGCTGTACGGCGACCAACTCGCTGGCGGCCGCGGAAAGAGAAAGTGGATAGCGAGATGCCTGAGGCGCTAGTGAGCCAGGCGGGAATGCGCATTGTCCGACTGCTCGTAGGCAATCCGCCGCAGACAATCGCCCAGTTGATCCGGGCCACCGGGGTGACGCGCACGGCGGTTTCCGAACAACTTGCCGAACTGGTGGCCAGCGGTTTCGCGGCGCGGACCGTAGAGCGTCTGCCCGGGCGGGGACGACCGCGGTATCTCTACTCGGCCACACAGGCCGCACTGGTCCTGCTGTTCGCCCGTAGCCAGCAGTTGATCGTTCCCTCGATCTGGAGAGCTGTGGATCAAGTCGGCGGCCGGGAGTTGACCAAGAAGATCCTGAAACGCGTGACCCAGTCCGTGGCCGACTTCTACCGGCCACGCGTCACCGGGCGCACGCCGCGCGAACGGTTGCGGCAACTCGTTGAGGCGTGGACCGAGGAGGGCCACCTGATCGAGATGATCGACGATTCCAACGGACATCTCATGCTCCGCAAACGGAGTTGCGGGTACATCAGCATGTTCGAGGAGTCGCAGGCGGTCTGCAACATTGACAAGGAGGTGATCGAGGTCTTGGTCCAGGCGCCGGTTCGCCGGGTCGAATGCCGGCACGACGGGGAACCTTGCTGCGCGTTTGAGCTGTGCCCAATCGCCACGAAATGAGATGGCCCGGACGCCGCGCGACACACCGTCTGCTGGCTTTGGGGGAGGGCGCAACCTCATTTAGGGTCTTCAAGCCCCCTTGTCGGCCCCGTATTAGAAACCCCCGGGGTAGTGTTCTCGCGAAGGGCAGGGCATATAATACGGCATCGTCCGGTTCGGTCCATGGCCCTCCTTGTGACATTCCGATACTGTCATGCGCGTTGAACTGACCCCGCGAC
>CAZFKF010001078.1:0-2627 GCA_964518805.1 uncultured Planctomycetaceae bacterium
GTTCCAGACTCAGCGCCCTCGCTGATCGCACGCTGTTCCGGGCGAGCCCCGCCATCGGCTAAGCAACCACGGGGACGGGCGGACCGTGAAGCATGGCCGCGGCGAAAGTCTACCGTTGCCGCATTCCGTCCGAATACGTCTCGGTGAGATCGTCGAGGTACTCGTCCATCTCGAAGACCCCCGAATGACGCGCGATGCGTTCCGCCTTCTCCGCCTGGTTGAACCCTCGCATATCGGCGGCAAACTCGAGGAATTCCCGGCCGGTGAGCTTGTCGTAGAGGAATCCCTCCTCGGGCACGAAGCCGATCAGCCGCGCGGCCTCGCGAGGCTCGGCAACGGTGTCGTGACCGCAGACGCTCACGCTCCCGGCACTGGGCCGCAGAAGGCCCGTCAGCATCTTGATCGCCGTGGTCTTGCCCGCCCCATTCGGCCCCAGAAACGCGAATAACTCGCCCGGCGGAATGACCACGCTCAGATTGTCCACGGCCACTTTGGAGCCGTATCGTCGTGTGACTCCGTCGAATCGGATCATGGTAGCTGCCGCCGGAGGATTAGTCGTCCAACTTGATGGTGGCCGCCAGGGCCGCGGCCTCTTGCTCGCCCATGCGCAGGAAGGTCACCGAGGAACGGAAGACTGCGACTTGCTGCTTGAGCACCGTTCCGTCGGGGCGGACCCAAAGCTTTCCTTTCGCGTCTCCCGCATGACCGACCGCCGCGCCCGCGTCGGCGCGATACACAACCAGAAACGTCTCCTCGGTATGGCCATCCCACGTCAGCGGCACCCGCGAATCGACTGCCGCGTAGAGCAATTCCTTCGAACTGTTGGGAGGCCGCAGAGGGCTGTAGGACTCCACAGACCACATCTGCCCTTCGCGGAGGCCGGGCAAGCGACTTTGCGTCGAAAGCGTGTCGCCCAGAAGTGCGTCGCGAGGCACCGCGACCTCGGTCTCAAAGGGCTTTACGTCGCCAACGCGAAGCCACAGTGCCATCTTCGCCCCCTCCACCGTGCCCCGCAGCTTGACAAACGGCTCCTGGACATCCAGGCGTACCGACGACTCAAACCGCGAGAGCTTACCCAGCGGATCAAAGACCAGCGAACTCCGCGACTCCACCGGCACCGGGATCTGCTGCCGGCCAAGCGGCAACACGGCGCGAAGCCATTCGGGAAGCATCTCATCCAACGGAAGTTCGTTGAAATGCACCAGGCTACGAATCTCCGTAATGGACTCGGGCAGCGGCCTCGTCTGGGTAATCGCCCACCCCAGCTTCCGTTCATTCCAGAGGATGCCCCAACCAACGGGTGGCTCTGCTCGTTGCGCTGCCAGGATCGTGGGATAACTGGGAGGATCGCCCACCAGAAAGGATGGCAACACCTTGGTTGTGACTAGCCACCCCATAGTGGCAAGCCACAATCCCACAACGGAAGCGTTGAACCATCGCGGATACATGGTGCTAGTCAGTATAACACGCATCCGGGAAAGGTGTACGTCGGGAGGATTACTTCAACGACCGGTCGTAATTGAAGCGGAAGACGTGTTGGTTGTCGAAAGGAACACTGAACCAGTCGTCAAGCGGGTTGGGCGAACCGATGAGGTCCACCACGAGATGACGGGCGCAGATCCGCTCATTCTCCGTGGCACGGAGGTCAAAAGGATCGGTCGGACGAAAAACCCAAAGCCCCCGCTCTGGATGGCCGACGAGACGTACGCCGCGACGATCCTGGATTACTTTGCCCAGAAGTCGTTGTTTGTCCATCTGCACGCGCGTCGTCAGCAGCGGTGGACGGCCGAACACGACGAGCGAACAGGGCGTGGGACAGCACGCCGTCACGTCCTCCAACTGCTTGCGGTCGGCCTCAACCGACAGCGTAACGCACTCGACGCCCGCCTCACGAAGCCGGCTTGCCGCAAGGGCGTTGAGCACCGGCAGCCCTGGGCCGCTCTCCATGCGCACCCGCGACTCGCGCGCCAGATACCACCCGCCCCAACTGTTGACCTCGACGCTCAGGTTCGACCGGGCGCAGAAGTCGACGAGTCTCTTGATCCCCGGGATGTCGCGATCGAAGAAGACTTGCGGCAGCGCGACGACGATCTGGGTGCGGTGCCCGGCGTCAAGGATCCGCCCCAAGGCCTGAGGGTCTGCGTCCTCGACAACCGCCCCCTGGACGCGGATGTCTTCGAGCACTCCGATCGCCTGCCCCGCATCGACGCGCACGCGGGCTGGCTCTTGGCCAAGTGACATGCGGTTCGATGAGGCCGGCTTCGTCGAGCGCACCTACCCGGTGCCCGCCGCAGCCCCCGTGATTGGGTACGCCACGCTGGCCTATGGGACCGACGGCATCGAGGGAACCTGCGACGCGGCACTGCGCGGGGAGGCCACTCGCTCGTCCTGGCAGGCCGATTGGGATCGCCTGCTGCACCGCGATCCGGTGGGGCAGGAAGTGCGCCTCACCCTCGACGCACGCCTGCAGCAGGAAGCGATCGATCTGCTCACAGGGCATCAGGGAGCGCTTGTGCTGGTCGACGCCCACACGGGTGAAATCTTAGCCCTGGCCTCCTCCCCCACCTACGACCCGACCACGGTTGCGGAGACGTCCATGCGCTCGGGGACGGATTCGATCCGCGTGC
>CAZFKF010001079.1:0-2626 GCA_964518805.1 uncultured Planctomycetaceae bacterium
CGGCTGGCCGGAATAGTCGAGGCCGATGGCAGCGCGTCCCCAGAGGTCGGGCGGCGAGGCAAACGACGTCAGATCGTTCAAGTAGTTACCGGGATACTCGAAGTATTTGATCGACATCAGCGCATCGGTCGAGCCTGTCGTGCCCGCCTGAGGATACGGGAACGCCGTGGTGCCGATCTCACCGTAACGGCCTTCCACGGCAAGATCCGACGAGCCCGTCGGAGGAACATAACCGCGCAGGAGTTGGCGGACCTGGTCGGCATCCGTGATGACACGGTCGAGCCGGATTTCGCCTGGGCCGTAGCCCGCGCCGCGAGGAATGCTTATCGCGGTGGGGCTGCTAGGATCTCCCGTCCCTGCGTAGTAGGCGGATACAGTCTGGTCGTATTCCGACGCGAGTTGGGCCGAACTGCCGTGCGCGTTGAGATTCACCCGCCCGTCCATGTCGAGGCAGAGGATGGCAACCAGCGGTTTGTAGATCCGTCCGTCCTTCGACGTGCGCGGCGCCAGGCCCAAATCGACCCAAATGCTGTCGGGGGTGCCGTCGCCGTCGTTGTCGACGTCCCACGGGCCGTTGACCAGATCGATGCTTGGGAAACCGGGGTGGCGCAACGTCAGCGGGCGCATCACCACCAGGTCTTGGATGTTGCCCGTATTGTTGTTCCAGTCGGATATGCCGACGCGATTCCTCCAGTAGTTCACGAGTTCGGGCCGGTGTAGCGAGGGGATGGGGACCTGGCCGTTCGGAAGCATCAGGGCCAGGAGCATGTTCTGGTAGTCGGGCGCATCGTAGTCCTCGTTTGCCCCACCGGATGTGGTCCAGTTCGCCGAGTTCTTGGGTTGGAGGGCAGCGTCACCGATCTGGCCGGAACTCGTGTCGAAGCCGAAGCCCGTGCCGCCGAACGGGGCGCCGTTGACCTCAAACCGGTCGTTCTGCTGAGGCGCGACTTGCTCGACGAGGAGTTGAAATCCGTTGGCTGCGCTGTAGCCCACGATACGGTAGCTCTTGAAAGCCGCCGGGCTCGTCGGCGTGGTCACCGTCAACAGGGTGCCGATGCGACGCAGCGGCTCGTTCGGGGTCATCACGTTGGTGAGCGCTTCGTCCGAGTAGAGCTGCGCGTTAAACGTGACGTTCACGATCTGCCCAAACCCCGAGACGATGGGAGCCACCGCTTGGACCTGCCCAAACGCCGTGGAGTTGCCGTACACGTCTTCGAGCAGATTGTGCGGTCCCAGCACGGAAACGTTGTTGTTCGGACCGCGAATGACCTGGCCGATGGCTTCGTTGAAGACCTCGGCAGGCGGATCGGCGGTCTGTTCTGCGCGCGACATCGCCTCGGTGCCGCGTTTGGCTTGGCCGGTGATCATCACGAATGAGATCGCCAAGAGCCCGAACAACGCCAGCAACGAAAGCACCAGCAGCAGGAGCACGCCGCGCCGCAGGCCGTTCTTTGGGATGCGCTTTGCCATATCTCGGTTTCCTCAACCCTGGCGAAAACCGCCCTTGCCCTGGCGTGTTTCGCGCTGTGATCTTGCATGTCGGGCGTGCGTCGAATGACTCCGGGCCGGGCCGGTTCAGCGACGCACGTCCATGGTCTCGCTGTACACTCCGATGACGCCCGAGCAGATAATGCCCATCGACCCGTCTTGGTAGTCGTAATTGCTGTCGCCGTTGAAATCGGCGGCGGCCCAATCCGGCGACCAATCGGGGCCGGCCAAGGTGACGCGCCGGGAAAGGGGCACCGCCGTCTCCGCGGACTCAACGGAAATAACGCGATACCACTGGTAGACGATCTGGCTCGGCACCACTTTGTAGCCGCCCAACAGAATCCAGTCGTTCTCTCGCACGTCGAGCCATTCCTCGGGGTCGGTCGCCCGTCTCCACAACGTGGCGTCTCCGCCTCCAATGCCGACCGTGGGCGCGTCGAACACCACTCGCAGCCATCGTTCGCCGGGCTTGGCACCGTCCAATGGATTCGATGGCGGCGAAAAATCACGCTGGTAGAATACGACCACGGAGACCTCGTATCGATAATCGCTGCCGGTGGGGGTCACCGTGACCATCCACGAGTAGTTGCCCTCGTTCTGCGCCAATCCGGCTGCGTCGAAGACCCGAACCGGACGTTGCTGGGGGTCCTTCGGCATGTCGAGACTGAGATCGTCGCCCCAGCCAAACCAGCGGTCCGTGAGCGCGGCGAGCACTTTAGGGTCCAACGTCAGCGGGTTCGGGTCTAACGTCGACGGCACGCTCGTCGAATCAGAAATGTCCATGAACACGCGGCGCATAGCCAAGGGTGCGCCCGGCGTGTAGGGAAAGTAGGCCGCATCGGTTCTCACTTGCGCTATCGGCGAGGTAAGGCTGACGTTGTTCATTATGTACAGGGGATCGAGGACGCACGCCCCGAAACTCGCAGCGCCTTCGGTGCGGCCGACTCGCCGCCACCCGGCGGTCGGCGGCGGTCCACCGCCGCCGCCGCCAAGATCGTAGACCCAGGGCGCATAGTCGGGAGTCACGTTGTCGACCCAATTGCCGCCGCCGCTGTCCACCCATTGGTGAGCCCAGTAGGGGTAGTTCGTCGCGTTGGTGTATGGCGGCTGATCGTACCAACCGACGAAACGGTTGGGG
>CAZFKF010001080.1:0-2625 GCA_964518805.1 uncultured Planctomycetaceae bacterium
AAACAAGGGAGAAAAGCCTTGCACCAGGATCATTTTCAATACAGGGGTCAATAAGCTATTCTCCGCCCGTTCTATCTTTCCCCTTTTTCTCCTTCTTTTCCCTTTCCCCTTCGCATTCTGACTCTCACTTCGCGTCTGCTTTGATATTCACGGTATCCAAGATCGCCGCGCAGTAGGCGTCGATCGGTTTGACGTCGGGATGGAACGGCTGGGCGGCCTCGCGTCCTTCGCTGAAAGCCACGCGGCAACCTACGCCCGCTCCCATGTCGTCGTAGAGCGTCAGTTCCTCGGCCGGCTTGCCACCCTGACCCGTCAGATCGGCAAACGACAAGGGCACGACCAATTTGAACCGTCCCCCGACCAGGCTCGGGTGCAAGCGGTTGAGCGTTACGGTGCCGATGATTTCGCCGATGCGCATACGGTTACCCTAGATGCTTCTGGAACACCTTGGGACACGGTCTGGGGCCGCCGCGGAGGAACCGGGTCGCCAATTGTTTGAGGCCGAAGAACCCCGTCGCGGCTGGATCGACCACGAGGAGGTTCGCGCCGATGCTGTCGGCCTCGCTCGCCACGGTGTCCGCCCGGACGCCGAGGATCGCGCGCACGCCGTCGTGCCGGTTGGCAAGGCACAGGGCGGCCGCTGTGTACGGAGTGGCCAAGACGGCGACCGTAGCGCCCGACTTCACGTCGTCGGCCACTTGGTCCGTGGCGCGGATCAGGCAATCCATGCGGTGCGACGTCACGGCGAAGCCCTCGCGCGCCAGCGCCGTAGCGAGCGGCGCCGGATCGTACGTCGAGGCCCCGACTATGAGCGTTACATGGGCTGGTCGGCTCGCCGCACTGTCGGCTTCCCCGACGACCAGTTGGATCTTCCGCTCGTGGAGCTCGTCTTTCACCGCCGGCGTGACCACGGTTCCCCGCGGTACGACCACGCGCCGCACGGTCTTGATGCGTTCCGGCAAGTCGGCCAAGGTGACCACCCGGCGGTTGAGCATCAGGCTGTCGTCTTCCTCTTGGCGCGCGGCGGGAAGCGTCTGCGGCGCGGCGGGCGCGGCGGTTCCGACGGCGCTGCGCGGCTCGGCCGCCGCAGCGGCCGTGGTGTAGCCGAGACTCGCGAGCACCTCGCGAACCACGCGTTCGACCGTTTCCGCCAATGTGCTCATGGATCGACAATTCCGATTACCGACCAGCGTACGGGAGTCGTCTGGCTCTTGAGCAACTGCTGCGTGCCCTTCCCGTCGCTGGAAACGATCACCATCTCCCCGGTTCCGGCCCCGAGAGCATCCACGGCCAAGAGCGGATCGCCGTCCGGCGTGCGTCCGTCAGGTCCGTACGGCTGCACGACCAGCAGCTTCCATCCCTGCATCGACGGATGCCTCACCGTCGCCGTTGCGCTGCCGATCACGCGGCCTGTTTGCATTGCGTGCCTCTCCCCCCGGCGCGAACCCGTGTCACTTCCCCAAAATCCTCAGACTGTCGATCATCGAGCACCGTCGCTCGCGGGTGAACGTCAACGGCGTGGTGATGCCTTCGCCCGTCGGTCCGGCGATGGAGAACGAGCAGTAGCCTTCGCCGCCGAGCCCTAGGCCGGCCATGCACGGGCCGTTCTTGACGAACACCGTGGTCTCCAACGCCTTGCCCATCTTGGTCATGTTGATCACGTTGTTGGAATGGATGATCGCCGTGTGTTTGAAGCCGTGCTCGCTGTTGCGGGCCATTTCGATGGCCGCATCCACGTTCTTGGCCCGCACGAAAGGCAGGAAAGGCATCATCTGCTCGACGTAGACGAACGGGTTCGACTCGTCGGTCTCGCCGAAGACGACTTCCACTTCAGGCGAGATCGTCTTGCCGATGCCGCGGGCCAACACGGCGGCGTCTTTGCCGAGGAAGTCGCGGTGCGGCACCTCGTGCTTGTGATCGCCCTCGCCGGCGGTCGTGATGGCGGCCTTGGTGAAGGCTTCCACTTCCTTGGCGTTGAACCGGACGGCCCCGGCCCGCTCCATGGCGGCCATCATCTTGTCGAACACCTGATCGACCACGAAGACCTGCTTTTCGGCGATGCACAGGAGGTTGTTGTCGTACGCGCAGCCTGCGATGATGCATCGGGCCGCGCGATCGAGGTCGGCGGTTTCGTCGACCACGACGGGCGGATTGCCCGGCCCGGCCACGATCGCCCGCTTGGTCTGCTTCATGGCGGCGCGGGCCACGCCCGGGCCCCCGGTGACGCAAATCAGCGAGATGTCGCGGTGCTTGAAGATCCGGTCGGCGGACTCCAGCGTCGGCTCGACGATCAGGCAGATCAGGTTGTCGATGCCCAGATCGCGGTAGATGGCCTCGTTGTAACGGCGAATGCCCTCGGCCGCGACCCGCTTGCCGCTCGGGTGCGGATTGAACACCACCGTATTGCCGGCGGCGATCATGCTTACAGCGTTGCCCGTGGCGGTGGGCAGCGAATGCGTCACGGGGGTGACGGCGCCGATCACGCCGAACGGGGCGTGCTCGATCACGGCCAGGCCGTGGTCGCCGCTGTAGACCTCGCTCCGCATGAACTCGACGCCGGGGGAGCGTTCGCCCAGCGTGCGGGGCTTGTCGATCTTGTGTACGAGCCGGCCGATCTTCGTGTCT
>CAZFKF010001081.1:0-2617 GCA_964518805.1 uncultured Planctomycetaceae bacterium
GGAAGACGATCCAAGGCCTTGCCGAGGCTCGCAACGAGTTCACCGACGCGATCGCCAAGCTGTACCGCCGCGTCCGCCGATAGCCTCCGAGTGCCAAGGTTCTTGCCGCGTTCTGCGATTAGGAACGTGCGGAAACCCACGTGCGCTCAACGATCTCGCCTCGAAGACGTGCGGCAGCAACCCGGAGGACACGCATCGGGGCTGGGCCCGAGTGGGCCGAGTGCGAGGCGCGGGGCATTCGGATCGATGCGTTCCTCGATCAGTTCGCGGATCATGCGGATGAACCGAGGATGGGTGCCGACGGGCGCGGCGCGGACCATCCCGAGTTCCAATTCCCGGCAAACACCCGCGGTCTCGACGTCCAAATCGTAAATCACCTCCATGTGCTCGCAGAGGAACCCGATCGGCACCAGGACTACGTGGGATGCGCCACCCATCTCGCGCAGCGTGCGCAGGTGCGCGTTAATATCGGGCCCGAGCCATGGCTGCTGGGGCGGTCCGCTGCGGCTCTGATAGACCAGGTCCCACTCCGGTCGCTGTAGAATTTCGGCCACCAGCCGGCAGGACTCACGGAGTTGGTTCTCGTACTCGCAGCACTCGGCCATGGCAGTCGGAATGCTGTGCGCGGTGAAGACGAGACGGGCTTGGCGACGTTGGTTCTCGTCGAGGCGGTCGAAGGCCGATCGGGCCCGCTCCGCCATGGGCTCGACGAAACCCGGGTGGTTGAAAAATAGTCGCAGCTTGTCAACTTTCGGGGCCTCGGGGCCTGCATCGCGACATGCCGCTTCAATGTCCTCCTGATATTGCCGGCAACCCGAGTAGGAGCCGAACGCCGAAGTCACGAAGGCGAGGACGCGACGGACGCCATCTTCGGTCATCTGGCGCAAGGTGTCGGCTAACATGGGATGCCAGTTCCGGTTGCCCCAATAGACCGGCCAATGCGGCCCGTGCGCATTGAGTTCTGCAATCAAGGCCGCCAGAAGCGCTCGACACTGCTGATTGATTGGGCTGACGCCGTCGAAGAGAAGGTAATGCGCCTTCACCTCCTCGAGGCGTTCGGCCGGCACGCGCTTGCCGCGAAGGACGTTCTCCAAAAAAGGGTCCACATCGCTGGGCCGTTCGGGACCGCCGAACGAGACCACCAGAAGGGCGTCATAAGGGGGCGTGCCACGAGCGGGAGCATCGTCATCAGACACAATCGTGGGCGGATCGGACCCTTCTGTCATATCTCGTTCCGCCTTCCTGCAGCGTCCTCCCCGCTTGCCGACCGCCACCGCCGGGGGCCACGTATTATCAGAATCCTACTGAGAAGCAAGGCGGCCTGCAAGCCGGGGATGCGGGGAATTGGCGATTCCGCCCATGCGAGTCTGCCGGCAATCCGCGCGGATTCTCTGAACAAATTGGGCCACGGATCTGCTAAGATGCCTTGGAAGCTCCGCGCCGCCGGTTTGCCGGGCGGGGCGTCGCGCTTTGGAGCGTTGCCAAACGCGGACGGGACAATCCATAAACCACTTGAACCAAGACGGCCGACCGACGGACAAATGTTGGAAGAATCGAAGTCTGATACCCAACTCGCGGCCGCGACTCCCATGACGAGTTCCCATGACTGACGCCCAATGGCAAGACCTGCTGCGCGTGATGGGCGGCGAACGGTTGAATCCGCTGCCGGTTGGAGCCATCGTCGATAGCCCTTGGCTGCCCGGTTGGGCCGGGATCTCGATGCTCGACTACTTCAGTGATCCGCAGGCATGGCTGGACGCCAACCGCAAGGCCGTTTCCCAATTTCCGCAGGTCATGTTCCTGCCCGGGTTCTGGGCAGAATACGGCATGTGCACCGAGCCCTCGGCCTTCGGCGCCAAGTGCATCTGGCACGAGAACGCCTTTCCGAGCGTTGAGAAGTCGCTGGCGGACCATGCCGCTGTCGATCGGCTGCGCAAACCGGACTGCCGCACCAACGGGCTGCTGCCCTTCGTGCTCAAGCGGCTTGCGCGGTGCAGGCGCGCGATCGAGAAGGCCGGCCATCGCATCCGTTTCGCGGTAGCCCGGGGGCCGTTGAACATCGCCTCGTACCTTCTGGGGCACACCGAATTCCTGATGGGCGTGAAGACCCAACCCGCGGAGACCCACCGCCTGCTGGGCCTGGTGACGGAGTTCTTGGTGGACTGGATCGGCCTGCAGGCCGACACGTTCGACTCGATCGACGGAATTCTCTTGCTGGACGATCTGGTGGGCTTCTTGCGCGACGACGACTTTCAGCAGTTCGCCCTGCCCTACCTGAAGCGGGTCTATGACTCGCGGGACGTGCGGGCGAAGTTCCTGCACAACGACGCCCACGGGCTGGTCACGGCCCGGCACCTGACGGCCATGGGCGTGAACCTGTTCAACTTTTCGTTCCATCACAGCCTGGGTGAGATGCGCCGGCAGGCCGGGCCATCGGTGGTCCTTGTGGGCAATATTCCGCCCCGAGACGTGCTGGCCCAAGGCACGCCCAACGACGTGCGCCGCAGCGTCGCCGAGGCCCTGGCGTCGATCGACGATCCACAACGCATTGTGCTCTCCGCCGGCGGCGGAATGCCGCCCGGCGTAACGACCGAGAACCTCGAAGCCTTGTCGGGTG
>CAZFKF010001082.1:0-2615 GCA_964518805.1 uncultured Planctomycetaceae bacterium
GCGGCTGCATGTTGAACTGCCCCTGTTCGCACAGATAGGGGAGGATCCATGCCGGGCGGTCGCCGGTCAGGCCGCGGTAATAGCGACAGGTGAACGCCGGCAGCAGGTTGCTCCCCTGGTCCGGAGGGAAGTCCCACAGCAGTTCCACAAACGGGGCGTCGAGCGCGCGGTGCATGGCATCCGTCCCCTCTGCGGCCGGCGCGCCCATCCAGTGCCACCAGCGCCCCGGCCCGGTGGACCACGGGGCACAGACGAAATCGGGCTTGACCGCCTTCAGGGCCGCGGTCCACCTTTGAACGAAACGCGTGTAGCGGTCCAGACGCCACTTGAGATAATGGCGGAACGCCGGATCGTTGACGTCGTTGGACGCGGGGATCTCTCGGCCCGCCTCTTCGCGGTAGGCGGTGCGGCAATACGGGCAGAAGCAATGCGACCAGCAACCGAACCCGTCCAGATTGTAGCCGTCCCAATCGAGCCGCTTGACCAGTTCGACCTGGGAGCGGATGAACCAATCGCCATAGGGCGAGTTCCAGCACCCGAGGACAGCGTCTTGCTTCAACTGCTCGACGGTGATCGGCTTGCCGCCCGGAGAATTGATGTCTTGCCAGTCCGGATGTTCGGCCTGGATCCACGGGGTCATGTAGAAGCGGATCGCCTCGCCCACGACCTTCGCCCCGCCACGGTGTGCCCGGTCGACGCGGGCGCGGATCTCGCGAAGCGTCTTTTCGGGAACCGGCACGCCGCTGCGGATGTCGACGATCTCGCCGTGCTTGCCGAGCAGGAACGGCCCGCCGGCGAAGCCGATGCCCGCCGCATTCGTTCCGCCGCAGACCACGTTGGCCCCGTCCTTGATCGCCTCGTCGAGGCTCTTCTCGTCGACGCCGAAGCAGAGTCGCTGGTGCGTTGAAAGCCAGGTCGTCTCCGGCAGCGGCGTGGGGTATTTGACTTCCCATTCCGCCGCCGCCGCGATCGATGCCAGAATCGCCGGCGAGATGGCCGCCCGCTCCGCGGCAACGATCGATCCTCCAATCGCAACGAAGGCAAGGGGCAGAAGGAGTGTTCGGGCACGCGCAACGAAGGTAGGCATCGCAAGACTCCGGCCAGACGACCCAGGAACAGTCGCCCCTGCGCTGGGGCGATTCACCGTCCGTCCCGCGCCCAATAGACTACAAGATTCCCAGTCGTCGTGCCACGCCCCGGTTCGGGCAGCGAATCTGGGCACGATCCCGGACGCGCACAGTGCCCCGGGGCCGCAAGGTGTGGCTGTTTGCAGACGAGATCGCGGTCAATCCCGCGCGCTACTCAGGGCTTGACGATCTCGAAGGAGATGGCGGGCAGCGTGGTCAGGGGCGGGCCGCGTCGCATCGCCTTCTTCGGTTTTCCCGGCGTGGAGGGGGCCTTGGCGTAAGCGGCCACGATGAGATTGCCTTTGGTTCCGGCCTTGACCTTGGCGGCGTCGCTCTGGAACACGATTTCGGCGCCGTCCGAGGACGGGGAAACGCTCTTCAGCGTGATGCCCTCCGGCGGATCGCTGATCTCGAAGCGGATTCTCTCCAAGATGGCCGGGGCGATGCCGACCTGGACCTGGCCCGTTCCGCCCGCGGGAATCCTCACCGGCGTCTTGCTGAGGATTTTTCCCGGGCTGCGTCCCAGGCCGCGTCCTCCCACGGCGACCTCCAGGTCGTCGGCGGGCACGAGGTGCCGGTAGGCGAATGCCTGCATCATGTCGTCGGCCGGCACGGCCTGGCGCGTGGCGTCGCGCCCCGCGATCTTGGCCGTGCCCTCGACGTGCAGGCCGAACGGCTCCTTCGGCGCCGACGGCGGCACGCTGAGCGTGAGCCGCACCTGGTCTTCCTTGGCCGGCAGCCGATTGCCGCTGAGAACGAATCCCGCCGGCGCATCCTTCAACTTCAACAGGATATCGCCCGCGAACCCGTCGCGCCGCACGGCGTAGACCGTAATGGGAATCGTCGCACCGGGGCGGGCGTTGACGCTCGACGGGACGACGCGGAGCTCGAAGTCGGGCCGAGGACGGCTGATCCGCAGGCGGTAGCCATACTCGGCGCCGCCCTTGTTCTGGGCATCGGCCAGGCGAAGATAGTAGGTCCCGTCGGCCGGCAGCTTGGCACGGAGCCACGAGTCAGCATGGTGCGTCATCAGGCCCGCTCCCTTGTCCTCGTGATCGTCATTGATCGCCAGTTGCCGGCCTGCGCCGTCCGTCAGCCGGAGCACCGAGTCCACGGGGGAGTCGAGCCGCCGGGCGTAGACTTCGGCAACGATCTCCTCGCCGGCGTGGCCGTCGAACGCAAACACGTCGCCGTCGTTGGGCCGGTCGATGCGCCCGTTAACGATGATCGGAAGCTCGACCGTCTGGGCCTTGGGCTGCTCGTCGTTGGGTTCCTTTTCCAGGCATTCGGGGAGCGAATCCACCGCGAAAGGCACGCGGTTGGAGACGTAACTCTTCTGGACGACCGAGATGGGATACACGCCCGGCTTCTTCTGTTCGACGTCCTGTTTCAGGCCGGCCGCCGGCAGGTTCCAGCCGGTCAACTCGACGCGGGTCGACTCGCGGACCCGGCCGCCCAGCGGGAAGACGCTCGTCACCACGGGCAGCT